>NZ_PKGG01000053.1:0-28899 GCF_046480465.1 Arthrospira sp. PCC 8006 | reverse complement strand
CCTGTCGCTGTGGGTTCTGCTGTCAATGACATTTCCCCACCGGAATATCAATAAACCCGCCCCACCCGGTCATTAATTGATAATGGTAGGGGCGGGTTCTGCTGTCAATGACATTTCCCCACCGGAATATCAATAAACCCGCCCTTTCTTTCCCTGTCGCTGGGGGTTCTGCTGTCAATGACATTTCCCCACCGGAATATCAATAAACCCGCCCCACCCGGTCATTAATTGATAATTGATAATGGTAGGGGCGGGTTCTGCTGTCAATGACATTTCCCCACCGGAATATCAATAAACCCGCCCCACCCGGTCATTAATTGATAATGGTAGGGGCGGGTTCTGCTGTCAATGACATTTCCCCACCGGAATATCAATAAACCCGCCTTTTGGGGAAAATAGGTTATATGCACATAATGGCGTTTTTGTCAAGATGCGGAAAAAAGACGATCGCTTTTCGGGGAAAAACTCGTGCATCGCCAGCTTCAACTTTTGGGGAGAGAATAATTTTTATCGCCATATAATCGGGGTTGTAGCCTCTGTTTTTGCGGATAGACATAGTGAACCCTTGGGTGCGATTTCTTCTAGGGTATCATAACCCCCATTCTCTCGTCAACTTTTTGCCAGCTATTTTCAATAAATTTGTAACAATTCTTAACAATCTTTTGAAGATAAAATTTATTTGGCTGTATAAATTAGCAAAACTTATGGTTAGCTGGGGGGGTGAGAGGGTAGGCTGGTGTGTATTAGGTTTTCTCAGATTGGAAATAGTAATCAAATCGCTTTTCGAGTTGTTCAACCGTGATATTTTGGGTCCAATATTCAACTAAAGCGTGTCCGAAAGCCCAAGCATTATGGTCAGGTGGATCGGGGTTATTTAAAAGTAGCGGCCAGAGGGCGAGAAGGTCAAAATTAGGGGATTTAGTGCGATCGCTGCTGAGGAGACAAAACAGATCATAACCCATCTGCAATTTACCGATCGCCACCGGAAGCTGTTCTATGGGTATTTGTTCAGCCAACAGATAGGCGAGGGTAGGGTTTCCGGTGGTGAGGGTAGAGATAAATTTGAGGACAGGACTTTTTAATAAGGCTGTTAACCCTTGGGTAGTTGCCATTTGGCGGGTATAGCGGTCAATAATTTTGGCTGCGGCGAGAGTTCGGGATTTTTGATCTCGTAAAAATCGGGCTAGTCTTAGTTGTTTGGTCGGTCCGACTGCTTCTACTAAATGGTTGGATAAAATCTCAGCATTCCAAGGATTTCTCTGAGTTGGGGAATCACTCGTAACTAGGGGTAAAACCAGATAGCAAAATTCTCCTAACTGTTGGCGGCGATATTCTGTCGCCTCCCGAATAGCTTTTTCTTTCGGTCTATTTCCAGTTTCCCAATTATAGGGAGGTTGCCATTCTCTGACCGGACGTAAACGGTCAACTTGGGTGACAATAGCGATCGCTTTCAGGTCAGGAACTTCTACACGCATATCCCGCAAAAAATCCCGATCCATTTGTAGGGCTGGGTCTAGGGCTGGTGTGACTAATAATAGCAAATCTGCTGTTTTGGCTTCACTAACTACCAACTCCCGCAGGTCTTCTCGGTTCACTTGTTCATAACCCGGAGTATCCCACAAATTTAGGGATTCTCCTGTCGGTGTACTCCAGTGATAATTTTTAATGCGATCCGTACTGGGAAGAACATCAACTTCCGCGAGGTTAGCCTGAAATAGGGTGTTAATTAAACTGCTTTTTCCTGACCCAGTGCGTCCTACCAACAGAATACTAATCGGTTTTTGTGCCACCTTCTTTTCGGGAGGGTCAGCCTGGGCGATAATCTCCTGTAAAGTTTGGGTTTTCGCCTGGGGTAAATTGTCCTCGGTAACAGTTAACGCCGTCAGAGGAAGTTGTTCGCCACCATAAAGAGCGATCGCTTGTCGGGAGAGGTTTTGTAGGGCTACCTCTCGCATCATTTGACCTAAATTAACTAATAGTTCTTGATTCGCTTTACTGCTATATTTCTGACTCGCTAACCTCGCCGCCGCCGACACAGGATTAAGTATCCATGAAGCCCAACTCCAGACCTGCCATAATTTCCGGGCTGATGGTTCTAATTTCTGGTAAACTTCATAGGCTTGATAGGCTTGTCCTACTGTTACTTTATTTAGCACTGGGGAGAGTTCTTGCATCCACCTATCTAAATCATCTACTGTTCCCCTAATTAATCCATAAGCCTGGGGTACATAAATATCAAGTAGGGGATATTTTACCTCTGGATGATAGATATTAGCAATCACAACTACTAACTCTTTACAGCGTTCCCCAAATTGCCCCCAGTCTAACCAAAATGGCGGATCATTTCGCGATTGTATCAGGATTTCTTGTACCGCTTTTTCTACCTGCGCGATCGCTTCACTTCCTCCCGTCGCTGCTGCCATTTCTTCCGTTAATTGAAACTTCGCAGCCGCCTCGTCTATCGCCGCTTCTACCTGGGCAATATCTGGCTTTGTCCACTTCACTAATAACCACCGCCACCCTAATAATAGCAGCGTGAAAATTCCCCAGATCCAGTTAATGCCCCAGCTATGAATTTGCCACCCTGCTGAGATTAGTAAAAATCCAACTATGATGGCGATCGGACTGACTATAATTGCCCATTTCCAAGGCTTTAAGTTTAGCATTTATCGATTTTCCTAGTCTTCACAAGGTCATATTTCTGCCTATTATCTGGATCTGGTTGGGGATGGTATGCACAAAATGTCTATTTTGTCAAGATGCCTATTTTGGGAGGCCCATTTTTTTGGGAAAATTGGTGCATCGCCAGAGGCAAGTTTTGGTCGGGTAATTGTGCTAATTCCTTATATGACAAGGGTTGTAGACCCTGTTTTTGGCATTTAGACACTATAAGCCCTTGGGTAACATTAATTACAGTCTAGCAGAACCCCTATAAACTCGTCAATGGTTTGAGAATAATTAGCAATAAATTCTTATTAATTCTTAATGTCGTTTTAAATAACAAAACTCTCTAGCCGTATATATTAGCAAAACTTAACTATTTGGGAAGGGTAGCGCCAACTCTTGGGTGAGGGTATGGGTGAGGGTATATGTAGGCTTGGGAATTAATCCCAAGCCAATTTGGGGGTATTATGTACGGGTGAGACTGTCGTGCAATTGAGTTAGCATTTCCGCCTCATCTTGGGCGGGTTTTTTGCATTTGAGACCCTGACAAACCAAGGCGATCGCAGCGGTAGGCAAATTTTGATCAAGTTTAAAAACAGCAGTAGGTAGATACTGCTTGTTTAACTTAGCAATTTGCTCATAATTAGTGCGAACCAAAGTATTATTACAATACCAATCAAAAGCCACAAACAGACTCGGACAGGCTTGTGGAGACTGGCGCATAATACTAGCAAAGGCTTCCAAAGCCTGTCCAGCGCGATCTAAATAGTTCAGGTCTTCTGTTAACAAAAATAGCCGCACCAAATTAGCGATCGCCACCCCATTCGCCGCCGGAGTAGCATTATCCATATAACTACGTTCACGAATTAGCAAAGTTTCAGCATCATCAAGGGCTGTATTAAAATAGCCCCCCAATTCCATACTCCAGAGATATTCGTCCAACTCACTCTGAACATTCACAGCATTTGTCAGCCAAAACTCTGCCAATTCCGGCTGTTGTAAACTAGCTTGATGTAGATCAATTAACGCTTTGACAAATAAAGCATAATCTTCCGCCTGTGATAAGACCGCCACCTGACCATCATAATTAACCCGGTGAAAACGGTCATCAACCCACTGATGTTTGAGGATAAATTTTGCCGCCGTAGTAGCCAATTCCAAATATTCAGAATTATCAAAAACCCGCGCCGCTTTCGCCAACCCAGAAATCATCAGAGCATTCCATGCTACAATCATCTTAGTATCAGTAACCGCCGGAATACGACCCGGCCAGTCCCTTTGTTTAGCCCCTTGATTATTCTCAGCCACCGGGAAAGTTTTAACCTCCTCTGGGGGCGCACCATAACGGACTGCAAACAGTTTAGCCAAAGCCGTTTCTATTAAGGGGTCTAACTCGTCACAATTCCAGCGCTGCAATACTGTTTTACCTTCAAAATTACCCGATTTTGTCACCGTAAATTGTGCTTGTAATTCCCCAAATTCTTCCGAAGTTAGGAAAGTTTCTAACTCTTGATTAGTCCACACATAAAACGCCCCTTCTTCCGGTTCTTTATCCTGAGATGTGACAAAACTATCAGCATCTTGTGCCGCGTAAAAATAGCCCTGTGGCGCAGTCATTTCCCGTTTCAACCATTCCACCGTACCATTTATTGACCGTTGAAAAGCAGGTTGTTTCTCACCCTCAGACCATAGATCCGCCAAAAACTCAAGAATTTGACCGTTATCATAAAGCATTTTCTCGAAGTGAGGAACAGTCCAGGTCGGGTCAACCGTGTAACGATGAAAGCCTCCCGCCACATGGTCATAAATGCCTCCGGTCACTAAGTCTTTTCCTCGTTGCAAACAGGCCGCTTTACCATCTACTTTAGATGAGGAAATTAAGCGACTTCCCCGCCAAGCCATATCTGCATAAGGAATCATCGGAAACCGAGGACCGCCGTAGTTATTCCGACCAACTACTCCCGTGTTAGTTTCTAGTCCTTGTTTCAGTAAATCTTCGGTTAATTCCGAGGGTGGTAAAATCACAGACTGTCGCAGTTGGGTAAGAATTTCCTCCGTGACAGTTTCCAGTTTATTTTTGTCAGTATGGTAAAAGTTCTGAATGGCTTTCAATAAATCCAAAAAGCCAGGCCTTCCGTAGCGGGGTTCAATGGGAAAATAGGTGCCGCCATAAAAGGGGATCCGATCGCCTGGGGTGAGAAATACATTTAACGGCCAGCCCCCTTGACCAGTCATCATTTGTAGGGCTTGCATATAGATGCTATCAATTTCTGGACGTTCTTCGCGATCGACTTTGATGGGGATAAAATTAGCGTTCATATATTCAGCGATCGCCGCATCAGAAAACGCTTCCCCCTCCATAACTGTACACCAGTGACAACTTGAGTAGCCAATAGACAGAAATATGGGCTTATCTTCAGTTCGAGATTTTTCTAAGGCTTCATCGCACCAAGGCCACCAGTCAATGGGATTATCTGCGTGTTTACGGAGATAAAGGCTTGATGATTGGGCTAGACGATTGCTCATAATATTAGATAAGTTCTAGTGCTATTGACTATATTGGGAATTAGTTTAAGTATAGCGTTTTAATTTACTCGGCGGTATTCTCAGCTAACAAACCCTTAGCCGCCTCGATCATATCCTGCTGTAAACCCTTTAAATGGTCGTGGCTATCCAAATAGGTTTTTAGGGCTTCTAAGGGGTCGATCGCACTTCCCGCCGCCAATTGAGGCAAACGAGGGCGGGCCAGTTGACTAATTAATTCCGGTTGGATAGTATAACTGTGGGCGCTGCTGAGAGCTGCGTGCAGTTTCGTCATATCGATCGCATTTAATTGATCTGGTCGCAACTGATACAGTAGTCGCACCACAGCCTGATCAATGTTTTTCTTAGCGATCGCCCCCAGCAACGCCGCTAGGGGGTCATCTTGCTGGGAAATATCCACCCTAATTGTACAAAATGGGCGCACTGGTAAAGGGCAAAATTCCCAAGTCGTTTGATTTTTCGCCAAATTCACCAACACAAACCCCTTATCTTCTTTTTCCTCCGAAAAATCCACCCTTTCAATACTTCCTGGGTACACCACCGGAGGGTTATTAGTAGGATTAAGATTTTGATGTTTGTGAACATGACCCAAAGCCACATAATCAAACTGAGGACGAGTCAACAACCCCAAAGGAAGATTAAAACCTTTCCCCACCGCCAGAAACCTCTCAGCCCCGAAACTAGCGCGATCAACCATTAAATGTCCTAACAATACCGTGGGAATATCCGCATCAAGCCGTCGAATTTCGCCCTCTAAGGCTACCATTAGGCGATCGATGAGTAATTTATTAACCGCCTCCAAAGACAGCCCCTCAGTGTCCGGTCGAGTCAGTAGAGTTGAACGGGTCAACCAGGGGATAGTAATCACCTGAACTAAACCCTGGCGAGTTTGAATGCGATGGGTTTCTAAGCGATCGCCCACCACAAACCCCGGAACCCCCAGAGTCCGATAAATCCCCAAACTCGCCCCTCCCTGTCCTTGGGAATGTTGGTCATGATTCCCCACCAGTAACACCGTGGGAATTTCCGCATCTACCAGGCGGCGAAATTCCTGAGCGAAAGCCTGCTTAACAAATGGTGGCGGCGTAGAATCAGGGAAAGCATCCCCCCCAAACAAAACCAAATCCACAGGTTCTGCGATCGCCCGATCTATACATCGCCCCAAAGTTATCGTAAAATCTTCCAGACGAGTATTTAAGCCAGTTTCCGGGTTGATCCGTCCTTGGGAAAAACCACTACCTAAATGGATATCCGAAAGATGCAGGACTTTAATCATCAAATTCTCGCCATAGGTATCAATAGCAGGTTACTGTTACCTAAGTAGTTTACCAAAGGTTGGGGTTGAAAGCCTTGTCGTTTTCCAGACACTTTGTGATATTGTAGGTTTCTGAGAACGGTTGCATATTCCCTTGCCAGACCTTGCCATGCTAAATCCGAATTTGGATGAAATCCAGTTACAGCCAGACGAATACGAACGCTATTCCCGTCACCTGATTTTACCAGAAGTCGGGTTAGACGGTCAAAAGCGTCTGAAAGCGGCCAGCGTCCTCTGCATTGGTACAGGTGGACTCGGTTCACCTCTGCTATTATACCTAACCGCAGCAGGGATTGGTCGCATTGGGATTGTCGATTTTGATATTGTAGACAATTCCAATCTCCAACGCCAAATCATTCACGGGACCTCCTGGGTGGGAAAACCTAAAATAGAATCTGCCAAAAATCGGATTCTCGAAATTAATCCTAACTGCCAGGTAGAGTTATACAATATTCGCCTCAGTTCCGAAAATGCCCTGGATATTATTAAATCCTATGATGTAGTGGTAGACGGAACCGATAATTTCCCCACCCGTTATCTGGTCAATGATGCTTGTGTTTTGTTAAATAAACCCAACGTCTACGGGTCTATCTTCCGATTTGAAGGTCAGGCTACCGTTTTCAACTATGAAGGCGGACCTAACTACCGCGACCTATATCCTGAACCCCCACCCCCTGGGATGGTTCCTTCCTGCGCCGAAGGTGGAGTTTTAGGGATTTTACCAGGCATGATTGGCGTTATTCAAGCCACTGAAACCATTAAAATAATTTTGGGACAGGGACGGACTCTTAGCGGTCGCTTACTCCTTTACAATTCCCTAGATATGAGTTTCCGGGAATTGAAATTACGGCCTAATCCTGAACGTCCGGTGATTGAAAAACTCATCGACTATGAACAATTCTGCGGCATTCCCCAAGCTAAACAGCAGGAAGCAGAAGAAGCCGGATCTCTGGCGGAAATGACGGTAACGGAATTAAAATCCCTGATTGACAGTGGTGCCGATGATTTTGTATTGATTGATGTTCGGAACCCTAATGAGTACGAAATCGCCAAAATTCCCGGTTCTGTTTTAATTCCTCTACCCGATATTGAACAGGGGAAAGGAGTTGAACAGGTTAAAGAAATGCTCAATGGTAATCGTCTAATTGCACATTGTAAAATGGGAGGGCGATCGGCCAAGGCTTTAGGCATTCTCAAGGAAGCTGGTATTGAGGGGATTAATGTTAAAGGCGGAATTACCGCCTGGAGTAAAGAGGTTGACCCTTCCGTTCCACAATACTAACCTATAGGGTGTAAAATGGTGCGTCAGTATGATTAACTGGTCTGACGCACCCTACTATTCTTTAAATGGTGCGTCAGTATGATTAACTGGTCTGACGCACCCTACTATTCTTTAAATGGTGCGTCAGTATGATTAACTGGTCTGACGCACCCTACTATTCTTTAAATGGTGCGTCAGTGGGATGATTCTCTATTATTCATGATGATCAATCGGTCTGACGCACCCTACTGGGGTTTGGTTAAATCAATTAGAATATCATAGCGAAAATCATTAGCTAACTGGCTCAGATAATCAGCTAGGGGTTTATATTCACCAGGAATTTTAGCGATAGTGTCAGCAATTAACCGACCGTTTAGTTTAGTGGCAGCTTGATGTAATTCTTTTAGCCAAAATTCCGGCATTACAGAAAGATTTATTTCCGTTTTATCAACAGATGTGTTATAATTAGGATTGGCTGACTTTTGGGATTCAGAAATAGCGAGATTTTCGGCTAATTGCGATTTATTTTGTTCATAGATAAAACGGACTCCGAGATGTTTAACTATAGTTTGTAATAGCTGGTCTACCCGGAAAGGTTTGCGGACAAAATCATCACACCCAGCCGATAAAACAATGGATTTTTCTTGTTGGAGGGCGCTGGCGGTTAGGGCAATAATTACAGTAGCTTGACCCTTGAGGTGGCGTTTAATTAGCTGGGTAGCTTCATAGCCATCCATAACCGGCATTCGCATATCCATAAAAATGAGATGGGGTTCCCATTTCTCCCAAATAGCGATCGCCTCTTGACCATTTTCTGCCTCTCGGACATGGAAACCCAAGGGGTTCAATAATTTGACAACTAATTTGCGGTTAGTCCAGTTATCGTCAACCACCAAAATCCGATATTCCGGCTGATTTTCTGCTAAAGCGATCGCCCTCCCTGGGGATTTTTCCGAGTTTCTAGTCACCGCCTCAGCCATACTTACTTGAATATCAAACCGAAAAATTGTGCCTTTTCCTCTCTCGCTACTGACTTGAATTTCCCCACCCATTAAACCAATAAACTTTTGAGTTATCGACAGTCCCAAACCCGTCCCCTGCTGAGAATTACGACCAGTTTCTGTTTGCGAAAATGGTTCAAAAAGCAAATCCATTTCCGAGGCATCAATACCCGGTCCGGTATCCTGAACCTCAAAGCATAGTTGCCCCAAATTATGGTTAAATTTACCCAATTTTACCCGCAAAATCACCCCACCTTGCAAAGTGAATTTAATAGCATTTCCCAGCAAATTAGTTAAGCATTGACGCAGTTTTTGTTCATCAGCATAAATATAAGTTGGGATATGATCATCAATGGCAAAATCTAGGGTTAATTTTTTCGAGGAGGCTGGCAATTCTAGCATTTCTCGCAGAGAATTAAGTAACGAGATTAAATTAAAATTAGTGGGATTTAGAGAAACTCTACCCGCCTCAATTTTCGACATCTCCAAAACATCATTAATCAACTCTAAGAGATGTTCACCACTGCGACCGATAATTTCTAAATGTTCTTTATGGTCAGATAGAGGAATATTAGGACTATGATATAATTCCCTTTCCATTAATTGAGTAAATCCCAGAATAGCATTAAGTGGTGTGCGTAATTCATGACTCATGCGGGCGAGAAATTCACTTTTAGCCCGACTAGCAGTTTCGGCGGCTTCCTTGGCTTGTTGAAGGGCTATTTCAGTTTGTTTGCGATCGCGAATATCTCGGACTACAGCGCAGCCATATTCCCGGTGATTATATTCTAAATAACTCAGGGTAATTTCCACAGCGATCGCCTGACCAGTTTTAGTATAATGACTTGATTCAAAAGTAAATGAACCTTGGTCTCGCAAATCATCCCAAGCAATTGACCAACCACCAGGAGAGGCGAGCGGGTCGATATCTTCCACTTCCATGGTCAGTAATTCTTCTTGAGAATATCCCAGAATTTTACAAGCCGCTTCATTCACATAAAAAAACCTGCCATTAATATCACTAAATAAGACATAATCCCTAGATTTATCAATCGAAAATTGAGTTAAACGCAGCTTTTCGTCAATTTCTTTACGTTCGGTAATATCTTCTAAAACTCCCAAAATTCCCAACACATTACCCTGAGAATCTAACATAGGAATTCTGCTAACATCTAGCCAAATTCGCCGCCCTCCCGGTCCCAGCTTTTGTTTAGGTGCTACCACATTCATTTCCGGGGTGCAAGACTCTAAAACCTGTCTATCTTTTTCCCGGTAAAACTCCGCAATATCAGCATCTGCAAATAAATCAAAATCCGTCTTTCCAACTACTGATTCTGAACCATCAAGTCCGGCGGCTTCCGCCCAATTTCGGTTACAACCTCGAAATACTAAATTAGTATCTTTCCAAAATACTTGTTGGGGGATATTATCCAGAAGTAGACGTAAATACTCCTCTTTTTCGCGAATTTCTTGCTCGGAACGTTTGCGTTCGGTAATGTCAATAATTTGAGCGATCGCACAGAGAGGATTTCCCATGACATCCAAACGCAGATAACAAGTAAGAATCCCATAAACCCAGTATCCGTCTCGATGACGGTAGCGTTTTTCTAGGGTATATTTATCAATTTCTCTGTTGATTAATTGCCCAAATTTTTTGCGGCAAATATCCCCATCTTCCGGGTGGGTAATTTCATTAAAATCTAAGTTAATTAAATCCGCTTGGGAGTAGCCCACCCACCGACAAAAAGCTCTATTGACTGCCAAAAAATAGCCCTCAGTTGAGATTTCCGCAATCCCAATGGGGGCTAAATGAAATAAATCTCGCAGGCGATTTTCACTCTCAGCTAGGGCTGTTTCTAGCTGTTGTAATCGATGTGGTAATTTATGGTTATTCTGATTCATATCTCGGTAAAGTAAAGTAGAAACTGGTCCCCACATCCAGATCAGACTCTACCCAAATTTCCCCACGATGGCGATCAATAATTTTCCGACAAATGGCTAAACCGATACCATTTCCTGGGTATTCTTGATGGGTATGTAGTCGTTGGAAAATCTGAAAAATGCGCTGGGTTTTATCCGCCGGAATACCAATCCCATTATCATGGATACCAAATTGCCAATTTTGATTTTTTGGCATTACAGAAACCGTGATTTTTGGCGGTATACCAGGACGGTGATATTTAACTGCATTAGCAATCAAATTTTGAAATAGCTGTCCTAACTGAAGGCGATCGCAAAATACAATTGGCAGTTTCTCGGAGGTAATAGTCGCCCCACTTTCCTGAATCGCTAAACTTAAGTTACTCAAAGTTTCCCCTAAGACAATATTACAGTCAGTCGCCTCAAAAGCAGCTTGTTTCGTTCCCACCCGGCTATAGTGTAGCAGATTTTTAATTAATTCCTGTAGTCGCATTCCCTCATCTAAAATCGGAAGCACATACTCTTCTGCTTCTTCCTCCAGGTTAATTTGTGATTTCAGGGTCAGCATCAATTCCGCAAATCCCGTAATTGTCTGAAGCGGTTGTTGTAGGTCGTGGGAAACAATATAAGCAAATTGTTCAAGTTCTCGGTTAGAACGTTTGAGATCCTCATTCAACTGCTGTAGGCGCAAGTTTTGATTTTGTAATTGTTTCTGTAGTCTTCTAATCGTCAGTTGATGTTCAACTCGCGCCAACACTTCCTCAACTTGAAAGGGTTTAGTAATATAGTCAACTCCCCCCACCGCAAAGGCTTTCACCTTATCGATAACATCATCTAAAGCACTCAGAAAAATTACAGGTATATCAGCCGTTTTCTGTTGAGATTTTAAGGCTTCACAGACCTGATAACCGTCCATTTCCGGCATTTTGATATCTAGCAACACGAGATCCGGCGGTTGATTAGCAACTGCCATTAGTGCTAATTGTCCATTAATCGCACATTGTACATCATAATCGCGATCGCCAAGAGTTGCCGACAATACCCGCAAATTATCAGGTGTATCGTCAACTATTAAAATGCTACCCTTTTCCGGATCTAAACTGTTCACAAAATCTGATGAATATAATAGGGAATTTTCCAGAAATCATCTGGTCAATGTTGCTGGTCAGTTTGGTACTGCCACAATAATACCACATATAACAATAAACTCTCCCCTATGGAAGGGAAGAGTTAAACCGGGAGCCAAATTCTCCCACCACTATCAACTTTTAACTAAGATAGCAGTTGTGTGACTACTTGTCTGTATCTTTGATCATTCATTCCTCCGCTTTGTCCTGCTAGTTGTGGATCAATATGCCGTCTCATGGCTTCAATGCGATCGCGGGTGGCGGGGTGAGTGCTTAAAAATGTGGGAGGAGAACTGCTACTTAGAAGTTTTGCCATAAAGTCTAGAGCTGCTTCTTGAGCATATCCAGCCCTACCCAAATTAATGATTCCCAGTTCATCTGCTTCAAATTCTGCACTGCGACTATTCGGCCGTCTTAGGGCTAATTCTACCCCAATTTGTACCGCCCTATTAGTATCAAGTCCAGCCGCCGAAGCCACACCTTGAGCGATCGCCATTTCTCGCATTTGTTGAATAGAATGACGACCGACAATATGCCCAATTTCATGAGCAATTACACTAGCGAGTTGTGCTTCATTATCGGCGGCGTTAATTAAACCTGTATGGATATAAACAAATCCCCCCATAGTCGCAAAAGCATTAATCCGAGAATCATCAACTACTTGGAAAGTATAGGGAATATTAGGGCGATCGCTAGTTTCTACCAGTCGCTGACCAATTTGGTTAACATACATAGCTAAATCGCGGTTACGATGCAAACGAAACTCGCGACCTACCATCTGATCATTGATTTGTTTACCAATATTGACTTCTTGGCGATCAGAAATAGTAGAAAGTTGGATAACTTGAATTCCTCTAAAAATCAACTCCGGGATAGAAATCGCTTGGGTAGCGGGGATAGAACTTAATAAAATCCCACATACCACCGTTACTGATAGCAGTGGATACAGCAAGCGACGGGTATTTTTTCGGAGTTGAGGCAGGTAATTTTTAAACATAATTAAACAGTTGTTAGGGTGGAAAAAAGCTAGGCTAGAACATTACGAGGAATCCCAAAGGCTGGAAGGGTATGGTTGCACTATTTAATAGTTCGGGCGATCGCCCACAATTCAGGAAAAAAATATGTGATCCTCCTTAATGTTAATGTTCCCATCTTTATCCTTGGCTTTCTCCCTGGTTTGGTGGTCAATCATCTAATTGACGCGCTTAGGTGCATAGCTACTGTTGAATACAGCGATCGCCCCTACTACACAGGGTGTGATACCATAACTATATTCTACCCGTATTTGAGACTGACAATCACTAAAAAAAGTTGCCATTCCCAAAGTTCACCCCAAAAATTGGGCGGTTAGGGGGTGAGGTGGAGTCAGATAATATCCCTGAGCGTAATCTATTTCCAGGTCTCGGAGGGTTTCAAAGGCTTGGGAAGTTTCTACCCCGTTGGCTATGGTCTGAATAGCTAAAGACTGCGCCACCAACTGAATTATTTGGACAATAGAGCGATCGCCTAAGTCCTGGACAATATCTTTCACCAAATCATCGGCTATTTTCAGATAGTCAACGCAGACATAGTTCAGATAGTCCAATGGGGAATGCTGACTACCGACTTGATCCACTGTAACATAATAGCCCTGGGTTTGCAGGTGAGCGATCGCATCGGCCGCCTTTTGAGGGTTAGCCAGAATAATTGATTCCGCAATTTCCCAGCAGAATAGATCCGGTGTCAGGTCTCGTTTAAGCATTTCTTGCTCTAATTTTTGCCACTGTCGGTCATTATATAGAGTCCGACTCGATACGTTAATAGCCCAACGATACTTTTCCCGATTTTCCGGGCTAGTTTCCGATAACAAATCTAATACTGTTTTAATCACCCAGCGGTCTATTTTTTCAGATAATCTTCTATAGCCTGGGGTTATTTTTGGTAAAAACCCGGAACTTGGAACCCCTTGACCTGTCTCATCAATAAGTCTGATTAAGATCTCACAGTATCCCTTTGACTCCCCGTTGTTTAGGGAGATAGCTTCTTGAGTATACAGACCCAACCGCTGTTCTGACCAAGCCTTTTTAAGCAGCTTAATCTGGTGGAGGCGATCGCCATAGTTATCAGCATCGCAACCAGGTAAACAAATAAATTTCGACTGACTACTTAAATCAGTTTTTAATGCCGCAGACCTTCTCATAAAACTTGACCCCCAACTTAGCTCAGACAGGTGAGCAGATATTATTCCCTATTTCTACGATAACTAGCCTAGGTAAAATAACGATGAAGATTTGATGAGATTTTTCTTAGGTTAGTTGTGGCGAGCCAAGTCTGACGGTCTGTGGAGACCCTGAAACATTACCGGAAACTCTACAGGTGTCAATCCAAATCTAGAAACTGAGATGTGAAAACTTCCACTGTCTCTGTATTGGGGGTGATACTCAATAACCCGAATCGGTGATCAAAAGTCCATTTCCACCCTAAATGTAGGTGTAGTGATAAGGTAATAAGTGCAGCTAGTATTAATTTTTCTAACATAGCCAATCGCTCCTTTATCAAATAAACATTAACCGCACCCTTTGTGAACCTAGGATCGATTATAAACAATTAGTCAGATGATGACCATGATTTGATGCAGTTATAACCATGATCTTCTGCACTCAATTGTTGTGATTTCAGTCACATTATCAAAATCACTAGATAGCTTCTGTATTTTTTATTACGCTTGACGCACCAGAGAGCCAATGGTAGGGTGCGTCAGAAGCAGCCACCCCATTAATCACCCGAAAATCGAAAACTGACGCACCAGAGAGCGAATATGGTAGGGTGCGTCAGAAGCAGCCACCCCATTCATCACCCGAAAATCGAAAACTGACGCACCAGAGAGCGAATATGGTAGGGTGCGTCAGAAGCAGCCACCCMATTCATCACCCGAAAATCGAAAACTGACGCACCAGAGAGCGAATATGGTAGGGTGCGTCAGAAGCAGCCACCCAATGAATCACCCGAAAATCGAAAACTGACGCACCAGGATAAGCCATTATTAATTATCGATTACTCAGTTAGGTCGCGCTGAGATGTACAATGTCGGCAGTAGAGATTTGTGGAGCTAAAGATGCTGGCATACATCCTAGCGATCGCAGTTGGCTTAGGGAGCTTTACCCTATACATGGCTGCTTTCTTCTTTCCAGAGGTTCATCGCAAAAGTGACTTTATCTGGAGTGGTGTGGGTTTATTCTATGCCCTAATTCTATGGGTGTGTGTGGCACGCTTCACCGGGGCAATTTTGTTGGGCCAAACTGCTAGTGTCGCCCTGTTGGGTTGGTTAGGTTGGCAGACCCTCTTATTGCGTCGGGAAGTGACACCAGCTCATTTACAAACCCCCCTCCCAACCCCTGTCAAACAGAAGGTCTCAGGCTTATTTAGCAGCCGTAGCGTTAAAAAATCTACCACCCCTAAACCATCATCTAAAAAGGCTAAAAAGGCTTCTGAACCCCCAACCCCCGCCGCCACTCCGGTTACACCAGAAGAAGTAAAACCCTTAACTGAACCTGTGGCGGAACCTGTGGCGGAACCTGTGGCGGAACCTGTGGCGGAACCTGTGGCGGAACCTGTAGCTACTACAGAAGAAGCAGAAGCGCCAGCAGAACCATCCCCTGTGGTGGCGGAGACTGAAGCGGTTGCGCCAGTAGTTGAACCAGAAACTATCACCGAGGAACCAGAATTAGCAGTTTCTGAGCTAGAAGTGGCCGAAGTTGCACCCGAACCCACCACAACAGCGGAAGCGGAAACCCCCACGGCTGAGGAAGTATCCGAGACAGTATCCGAGACAGTATCGGAGGAAGTATCGAAGGCGGAGGAAACCCCAACAGAGGAGGTGACAGAAACTCCAGAGGAAACCAAACCTGAGCCGGTAGAATCTGCTAAAGTGCCGGAAGATCAACCTAGTGAACCTAAGAAATCCAAAGGATTAGGTGGCTTGTTGGCTGGTTTAAAAGGCATATTTGGCGATCGCAAAAAGAAAGAACCCGCCAAAACTAAAGCCCCCGATACTTCTAAGGACAACCAGAAAGCTCCAGAAACACAAGGGGATGCTTCTGATTGGGATGACAATGATGAGAGTTGGGAAACCGACACTGATAATGCTTCTCCCTCTGAGGCGGAAAAAACTAACTCCCCCGATACACCAGAAGCTGGTCAAGTTTCAACCCCAGATATAGAATCTGATCATAGTGGTGCTACTGCTGACCCAGTGTCAACGGTGGAACCTATAGATGAGGAACCTACAGATGAGGAGCATCAAGATAGTAATGTCAAAGCTGATTCTACTAATGTTGAGACTGTCCCCAGCGTAGAACCTACAGATGGGGAGCATCAAGATGGTAATATCAAAGCTGAGGCGGAACCTACGGCGACAGATACACCAGAAACCGAGGCTGAAACTGTCGTTTCTCCAGTAGCGGACTCTGAGGAGGTCAAAACAGATTCTGCTGAAAAGTCTCCCTCAGAGACAATCATAGGGACTCCAGAACCTGAAGCCTCAGACAGTCCTGAAACCTCAGAGAGTTTAGAATCTGAGAAGTCGTCAACAGAGACAGAGGAGGAAAAGGGGACTCAATCTGATTCTGATTCTGATTCTGGTGTTGCGGAAGACGAGGACGACGAAGACGACGACGAAGACGACGACGACAAAACACCCCGCGCCTTGAAACGTCCCAGAAAGCCTAAACGCAAGAGATAATCAAGGTAAAATATAGATCCAATTGATTATTTGGGAGAAAAAGTGGCAACCTGGCTTTGTGTTAAAGAGTGTGGCGCTTGCTGTCATCTTGACCCGACAGAACGCCCGGAATTAGACGAATATCTGGGGGCTGAGGAACTACAATTGTATCTCAGCTTGGTGGGTTCTGATGGTTGGTGCATTCATTTTAATCATGATACCCGCGAATGTAGTATCTACAGCGATCGCCCTCGGTTTTGTCGAGTCCAAGCTGATGTCTTTGAAGACCTCTATGGTATTGAACCAGACCAGTTAAATGATTTTGCGATTGATTGCTGTCAGCAACAGATTATCGGGGTTTATGGGGAGGACTCCCCAGAAATGGAGCGGTTTAACCAGGCTGTGGGTTGGGGTGAGTAGCCTTGCATCTTCGAGCAGATTAGGTTAAATTGGATTTCATAATTGTTTCATAAAATGTCAGTGACACTAATTTCCGATCCTGTGGATTCTTCCCCAAATCAGTCTAATAGCCTTCCTGTGAGTCCTAACTGTCAGGAACAAGCGTTAAATGAAACTACCATAATTGACCCCGATCGCCTCCAGGTTGACTCTTCCACACAACCAGATATGGTTTCTGGTGCTGCGGGAACTATCAAAATTTGGGCGATTTTTACTTCGACATTTTTCACCATATTTCTGGCGGAAATGGGGGATAAAACCCAGATTACTACTTTATTAATTACGGCGGAATCTCATAATCCTTGGGTGGTGTTTTTGGGGGCGGGAAGCGCTTTGATTACTACCAGTTTATTGGGGGTTTTGCTAGGTCAATGGTTGGCGCGTCATATTCAACCCCAAACCTTAGAACGGGCGGCGGGCTTGACTTTGTTATTGATTTCTGCTATCATATTCTGGGAGGTTTTGCATTAGTTGATGGGCTGGTAAAATTAAGTATTAAATATCAATGGATTTACAACTGTTAGGACTGAGTTTTATTACGGTCTTTTTATCGGAGTTGGGAGATAAAAGCCAAGTAGCAGCGATCGCCCTAAGTGGTACGACGAAATCCCCGAAAGCGATCTTTTTTGGGACAGCATCAGCCCTCGTCTTGGCTAGTCTGATCGGGGTGTTGGTAGGTCAGGGTGTGGCGGAAATTTTACCGACTCAATGGGTGAAAATGGCGGCGGCGATCGGATTTGCAATTATGGGAACTCGCCTATTATGGAATAGTAGCAAACCCACGGAAGATTAACCTACTTTAACCCCTCATGGGGGGTTACATTTCATTTCACCCTTTTAATCAATTTCTCGGCGACCCACCACGCACCAACTGCACAAATAATACTCGCCACCAATGCTATAATGAAGGGATGCCTATACGGTAGCGAAAAGCGATCGCTATCAGGACGCTCCCAAGGTTCAGTGATTAACCCGGAAGTTGAAGCGACGATCGCACCCGCCGCAATTCCCACACCCACGGCTTGGATATGGTTTTGTAAGTCCTGGTTAGCGTCTTGTTGCTGTTGGTAATATTTCGCGTCGGCTTCTTGGCGTTGGCGATCGCACTGGGCTTGGTCAATTTCCACAATGGCGCGAATAGAGGCGATCGCCTGACTAATTAACCCCGTCCCCTGTTCAAAATAACTTAAATTGGCGGCAATTTGTCCCCGGAAGTACGGCCCCGTTTCTTCTCCGAAATACCGCCACAATGATAGTTCTTCCTTATCGATTCCTAGTTTAGCACAAATCCCCTCAATTGTGTCATTATAATTGTTAAGATTTATGTTAATTGTTGTGCCAAAATCTTTCATTTTCCGCAGGAGGCGATCGTAAATCAGAGAATCAGCGGATAGTTGTTTTAACTGAGTTTTGAAATCCTGGAGATAGGTATTATCTTGGGGGTCAGGTTTGGCGCTATCAATTTGGGCTTGAATTTGGTCTAAGGTGGGGTCTAGGCTGAGATAATATTGTTTGAGTTGCTGGTAAATCTCCCGGCTATCTTGAAAAGCCTTGCTGACTTTATGGCGATAGAAAAACAGGTCAAAGATGGAAGAAAAGCATTGGTTTTTTTGCAGGGTTTGGTCGGCGAGTTCATCTCGGAATAGCCAGATGAGAACATGGGGGTATTTATCGGGTTCGCGGGGATTCCCATATTCAAAAATCGGACTCCCAAATAATTCCCGACTGCGAGAGGGGTCAGCCTTTTGATTGAATAAAGCCTGATAGCATTGATTGGCTAATTTGGTTAATTCCGAACCTTGCAAATCTTGATTTTCTGGGGTTAAATTTAGGGTTAATAGCAGAGTTTGTCCGAGAAAATATGGGCTTGGGGGAAAGGGTAAAATCTGGTTGGGGTTCAACTGTTCCAGAATGGGAATTTCCACAAGGTTGGTGGTGTCGCTATCATCATAGCCAATATTCAGAAATACCCCATAACTGTCTTCTTGAAGTTGTACAGGTTGGATAAAACCTTCGATATCGTTGGAGTCGGTGAGGGTGAAGGAAATCTGCTTGTCGGGTGGGGGGAGGAGGATGCGATTTTCGCCGTGGTGAAGATGGGGTATCAGTCGGGTTTCGGTGAGGTGGGAGAGAAGGCGATCGCAATTTGACCACAGGGGATGAATCTCTCCCTGGGTATCATCTTCCCGGAGATGGTAAGCGCATAAATAGAGATTGGGGGCGAAAATATTCATGGTAATGGGTTATAATCTATGGGAGTGGCTTGTCCGGCGGCGCGTTGTTGTTTGGCTTGACGTGCGGCGGCGACTAAGGCAGATTGAGTCCGATTAAACGCCGTATTCCACCGTTGTTCATCTTGCAAATCGGCGATATAATCCCGTAAATGTGCAATCACTTGGTTTTGAACCGTATCGGGTAAAGATTCAACCAGATTCATTAAGTCTTGAATCGCTGGGGATGACATGGGTTAAGCTCCTAAGTTTGTATTTTGTAGGTTGGGTGGAATGAAATGTAACCCAACATTTTACCTGAATTTGTTGGGTTGCGCTGTCGCTTCACCCAACCTACGACTCCTGAGTTGGGATTTTGTAGGATTTTGTAGGTTGGGTGGAATGAAATGTAACCCAACATTTTAGCCGGATTTGTTGGGTTGCGCTGTCGCTTCACCCAACCTACGACTCCTGAGTTGAGATTTTGTAGGTTGGGTGGAATGAAATGTAACCCAACATTTTACCTGAATTTGTTGGGTTGCGCTGTCGCTTCACCCAACCTACGACTCCTGAGTTGGGATTTTGTAAGATTTTGTAGGTTGGGTGGAATGAAATGTAACCCAACATTTTAGCCGGATTTGTTGGGTTGCGCTGTCGCTTCACCCAACCTACGACTCTACGACTCATAGAACAATTCCTTCTTTATGAACATTCAAAAGAAATGGACTTTTTTCTTGAGTAAAACGCTGCTCAGAGACAAAAGCACGGGAGATAACCGTATCATATTTTAAGGATAACTCTTGAATAAACTCACTGGTTTTGTCGATTTCATCCGTATAATTAAATGCAGATTTCATCACAATCAGCAAGTCAATATCTGAATCAGGTTTAGCTTCCCCCCTAGCTTGAGAACCATATAAAATAATTTGAACAACCTGGTCAGAATAATGGATTTTAAACCAATTTTTAATAAATTCTATAATCTCCGGTAATTTTTGATGTTTCATCTTGTTGATTTGATGTGGCCGAAACTGGGTGGGTGGTTTACCCGTGAACTTGAATCAATTCTGACTTGAGGTCAATTTGCCAATTTTCATCAATAAATTCTAGGTTTTCATCATAGACTAGCATCAGTTGCGCGATAGAAATGGGAGGGGTAGCGGTTTCGATATTTAGGTTAAATTTCAGTTGAATGCGGCGTTTATCTCCGTTGAAAATCAACCCACTGCTGATTAATTGGGGCAATAGAGGACGCGGTAGGAGGATGCTTTCATAAAAGCGATCGCCTTCATCCCAATAGCCGGATATTTGATAATCACATAATGCCAAATGCTCTAAAACTAGAGCATTAGCATCAATCCTCTTAACAACTTCTGATAAATTTTCCCAAACCGGATGATTTTTTAGAATCGTCATAGATAGATATGGATTTCTAATGTTCGGTGTCAAAACCAGGAAAGTGCAAAACATCATCAATCATTTTACCATGAAATCTGCGATCGTCTCCTTTTCCTAACACCTTTGATTTCCAGTCGTATCCGTCAACTTCCGATGCAACTAAGCCTATATTTCCACCAGCAGGGACAATCCCTTTGTTAATGGCTTTTAAGTGTTTGTTGTTGCTATCATATCTAATTCCCTGTTGGATTTGTTCCGAGGCGAAAGAAACTTTCATCCCATTAGAAGTCTGATAAATAGTATCAGATTGAAGTTCTGACCAGTTCTGAGGTAAAGTTTCCATCGTTCTCAACTTGATTGAGATTGCCCCTCTTTTTTGCCTATTTTCGGAGCACGGGTTCGCAGAATTTCGGTAATTTTCGGATAGAGATTTTCATAAGCCGTGTCCCCGGTGTTGGGGGAATCATTATCAGAACCACTTAGCTTGCGGGTACTGGCTGCATCCACTGCATTGGTTATCGCCTCATAATCTGACAACCAATCTTCCAAACAATCGGCTATTTCTTCATCAGATGCAGTTTCCAACTCAGCCAATTGCTTTTGCAAGTCTCCTAAACTCTCCGAGACTTCTGGATTGTTAAACAGTTCTGGGTTATTTTCCCAAACCGATAGAAAAGCGCTGATAATGTCTTCTGGGTTCATAATTATCCTAATCTGGCTTAACGACTAAAATACAGAAGAGGGCAGTCTCAAGATTTTACGCTCCAATGGCGCAAAATGCTGCCCAGTAGTAAGGAGACTCAAACCGTTTAGCATCCAGTTTCTTTTTCCAATTGCCAAAAGCGAGTCCTCTTTTCATTTGCTTCCGCCGTTCTGGACTAATCACCGCACAGCTATCCACCCAGTCTAACAAATCCTGCACCGTCGCTGACCGCAGCCAGGTCTGAGTCTGCCGCAACGCCAAAACCACCGACAGTTCAGGCTGTTGCTGGAGAGTTTGATAAAACTGAATCATAAAAATTGCCGTGGAGATATCCGCCACCGCCCAGAGGGTACTGACGACATTGGGAGAACCCGCCAAAATGAAGCCACTGGGTAAACCGACATATTCATCACTGGTGGAGGTGATGTCGGTGATACCCGTTTCGCAGGCGGAGAGGGTGACGAGACGGCAGTTGGTCAGGTCAAGGCGGAGGATATCCTCTAAGGTGAGACATTTGGCTAAATCCAGCAGTTTGTCGTCTTTGAGGGGGAGATAGCGGCTGGGGTCATCGGTGGGCGGCGGGGGAGTAAATTCGCTTTTAGCCAGGATGAGGGCGGATTTGAGGGCATCTTCAAAGTTAAAGTAGCCATGACAGGAGAAGTGGATACAGTGGTCGTTTTTTAGGGTTTCGGCATCAATGGCGGCTTTTTCGGCTTGGTCATGTTTGAGGACTTGGTGGGGGTTAAATAGGGATTGGATAGCTTCCACTTCCATATCCGTGAAGTGGAGGTCTTGGGTGGGGTTTTGGATGGCGAAGAGGCGGTTAAAGTCGGGGCGTTCATTGATGCGTTTTTTGGCTTGTTGCAGGACTTGGCAGTTAGGGGCATAACCCACGCCTTTGGGAAAGAGGTCTTGTAGGAATTTGCCCTCACCGTCTTCTGTGGTAACGGGTAAGGCGTGGAGGGGGAACAGGTGCAGGTAGCGGTGAGGGATGAGGATGAGTTTTTGGCAGTTAGGGAAGTTTTGCCGCAGGTTAGCCAGGATTTCATCGAGGTGGAGGATTTGGGCGAGGGTTTCTAGGCGTTGGGGGAGGCTGTCTCGCCATTGGCTGTTGTTGTCATAGTCGTCGATATAGGCAACTGTCCAGTCGATGAGGTTTTGTCGGTCTTCCTCGGAAGATATCCAGAGGTTAAGGGTTTGGTTAGTCAGGGTGAAGGTGAGGAATTTGTCATTCAGGACATACCATTCTAGGATGACGGTTTCATCATCCAGGAGAGATTGAATATCGGGGAATTTCAACGGTTTATAGGGATAGTTTGCCTGGAATTCTTCCCGCAGTTGGCTGATGTGAGTATAGTTGGGGTTAGGGTCTTTTTTAAGGCGGCGGTCTTCTTCAGAAATAGCTTGACGTAGTTGTTGTAAGCGTTGGCGGTCTTCGGCGGAAATTTCTCCGCCTGGGTATGCGTTACGGGTGGCGATGAGTTCGGTCAGGTTGCGGGCTTTACTGCGATCGGCGTATTCAATGGCATCGGTATATCTGCCCAGTTCTAGGCACACTTCCACCATGCAGATATAGAGTCCAAACCATTCTTCATTCAATTTCCGTTTAGCTTCATCCCCAGAGGTAATTTCTCCTCGCAAGTATTCAACCGTATCAAGTGCCTGTTCAAGAACTATGTAGGCATTTTGGAGAGCCGTTCGTTTTTTAATTGGGTCGTTGCTGTAGTAGTGGGATTGGTCTTGGTAGGCACGTCCTAAGTTCGTAAGGGTTTCGGTGTGTCCTTGAGGAAAAGAAACAGGGGTACGGACTTCGAGTGCTTCTTGATATAGGCAGATTGCTCTCTCTAGATTTTTAACTCGGTTTCCTTGGATGCGCTGACTGTAAACATTTGCCAAGTTATTTTTAGTCCCTGCCCATTTTTCAGGAAAGGCATTGGGAGTATAAACGGATAAAGCCTCTTCACAGTAGCAAATTGCTTGTTCCAAGTTATCAGCGCGTTCTCCCTTAATACGGTCACTGTAGACATTTGCTAAGTTATTTTGCGTCATTGCCCATTTTTCAGGAAAGGCGTTGGGAGTATAAAGGCATAAAACGGCTTCATAGTAGCGAATTGCTTGTTCCAAGTTATCAGCGCGTTCTCCCTTAATGCGATTACGGTAAGCAATTCCCAAGCTATTATGTGTATCTGCCCATTCTTCAGGATAGGCATTACGAGTATGGACTTCTAAGGCGGCTTGGTAGCTGATGATCGCCCGTTCCAAGTTATCAGCGCGTTCTCCCTTAATGCGGTCACTGTAGGCAGAACCTAAGTTATGTTGCGTCATCGCCCAATCTTTGGGATAAGCACTGCGCGTAAAAACTGCTAAAGCGGCTTCATAGTAAGCGATCGCCTGCTCCAAGTTTTCCGATCTCTCGCCCCGAATGCGGTTACAGTAGACATTTCCTAAGTTATTTTGTGCCAATGCCCATTGTTCGGGATAGGCACTACGGGTTAAAACTTCTAACGTAGCTTCGGAAGCGGTGATCGCCCGTTCCAGATTTTCTGCGCGATCTCCCCAAATGCGGTCATTGTAGACTATTGCCAAGTTTATTTGTGTCTCTGCCCAATCTTTAGGATAGGCACTGTAAATTCTGACTGTCAAGGCGGTTTGATAGCAGCGAAKTGCTCGTTCTAAGTTTTCTGCCCGATCTMCCTGGATGCGATGACTGTAGACAAGTCCCAAGTTGTTTTGTGTTGTTGCCCATTGTTCGGGATAGACTTCTCGCGTATAGACTTGTAAAGCGTCCTCATAGCAGCGAATTGCCCGTTCTACGTKTTCTGCCCGATCTCCTTGGATGCGATGACTGTAGACAAGTCCCAAGTTGTTTTGTGTTGTTGCCCATTGTTCATGATAGGTACTGCGGGTTCTCACTTCTAAGACTGCTTCATGGCAGAAAATTGATCGTTCTAAATTCTCGGAACGCTCCCCCCTGACTCGATTACGGTAAGCAATTGCCAAGTTATTTTGTGTTGTTGCCCAGTCTTCTGGATAAGCGCTGCGGGTTCTGACTTTTAAGGCGGCTTGACAGGCTGCTATCGCAATTTCTAGATTATCGGCGCGACTTCCTAATGGAAATTGCCCAATATCAGTGGCAAAATTGTTGAGAATTGCTGCCAACATTTGTTTCCGGTCTTCATCATTAGAGTTTATTTGCTTTTCAAACCACTGGGTTACAGTATCGGCAAAATGCAAATTAAGTTGATCTTTGTATTTTGCTAAGATTGCCCAAATTTCTTGATAATTATTATAGATTCTTTCGGCATCAAGAATGTCTAGCAAAATTTGTAAGTATTCGTCTGAAGTTGCACCTCTCTCATCCCCAGAGGGTTGACTGTTGAGATATTGTCCCACCTCTTGCGCCACATCGCGCACAAACTGCGCCTGGTTGTCTTGTCTCTCCTCCTGCAACTGTGCCGCCACCCACTCGCACACCTGCAACAACCCCTCATCTACTAACTCCAGATGACCGTTAAGGATTTGCAGTTCCTCCCCACTGGAACAGCCGAAGAGTTTTTCAATCAAGGATAAATAATCCTGCACTCGTTGTTCATCCATCGCCGCGCACCGGGTAGGGGACTATGACCCCAATTTTACCCTATTCCCAACCTCCCGAAACCGGGTTTCTTTGTTAAATCTTTGTGAAGGAATCGAGATGCTGCCAGAAACCCGGCTTCTTTTCCGGCGGCTAGAAGCCCGGTTTCTTCCCTGAAAAGATGAGTTATAATAATCCAACAGACTCCAATCATCTGAAAACTCAACCCTGACTATGACCCGGCAACCTACTCAAAATCAGCCCCAGGCAATCGAAGCACGAGTCACCAGCTTGGAAATCGAACTCACTCAAATTAAACAAGTCTTAGCCACCGTCACCTCCCCACAACAGCCCTGGTGGGAACGCATTGCTGGAAGTCACGCCAATGACTCCACCTTTGAATCGGTGATTCAACTCGGACAAGAATGGCGCAAAACTGCCGAATAAAGTCAGCAAAATCCGATGTATATTCTCGATACTGATCATCTGAGTCTCATTCAACGCAATGGTGAACCCGGTCAACGGATTTTGGCAAAAATAGCAACCGTTGAGAAGATTCAAATTGCCGTCACCGTCATCACTTATGAAGAACAAATTAGAGGAAGAATCAAGTTTCTCTCCCAAGCGAAAACAGTTGAGCAACAAATCATCGCTTATGAAGGACTGCAAAAAACGGCAAAGGACTATTGTTTCATCCCCATTTTACCCTTCGATTATCCTGCCGCAGTCGAGCATCAACGCCTCCGCAAAACCTACCCTCGTTTAGGCAATATGGACTTGAAAATTGCTGCGATCGCTCTGGTTCAAAATGCCACCCTCCTCACGTGCAACGAGTCTGATTTTGGCATTATCCAAGAACTCTCCATCGAAAACTGGTCAATCCACGGTTCTTGAATCAGGGATAAATAAGCCTGCACTCTTTGTTCATCCCTAACCTAGCACCGGGTAGGGGATAGCACCCCGATTTTACCCTATTCCCAACCCTCAGAAACCAGGTTTCTTTGTTAAATTTTTGTGAAGCAACAGCAGATGCTGCCAGAAACCCGGTTTCTTTGACCCCCGGTTGCTTCCCACTGACTAACTCACCCCCAAACCTGTATATTTTCGCAAATCAGGCGGCTGGAGTCCCAAGATAATATCTTCCCTCTCCACACCCTGACTTAACAACTCATCGGTCAAAGAACAGTCCGTTTGATTGCGCTGAATCCAGATTTTTCCGGAACGAATTTCCAGATGAATCAAGCAATTATAAATCCTTCGGGTTCCATTCCATCCTAAATCAACCACCAAATAGCGATCGGCTTTGACATCGAAAACCGTTTCTGATTCAATCTCTCCCCCCAAAGGAGAGCCCGTCGAATATTCCGTCAAGAGTTCCTGAATAATCTCTCTATACTTGGCTACTCTATCCATTGCAAAATCACCTCATCGTTCGGTTCATAAGTTATCAATTTTATATGATAAGTTTGGATGGAAAGTTGCGGCAATTGTCGATAAAAAAATGATTGATACGCAGTTATGGGTATGGCCAAATAAAGAGTTCGCTCCGGCTCAAGTCTTTGGAGAACTAAACGGTAATTTAAGAACTGACCCAATTCCAAATGAAAGTCTAACATGGCGGAGTCATTCAAAAAACTCTTGATTTCCACTGCTATTTTCTCTCCGGTTCGCTGCGCCCCTAAGAGTTGCTGCGCCCCTAAATCAATCTCTACACGGTCATCCGGTCCCAACTCTAAACGTAAGGGATCGTGGGTAATCTGCCATTCTTGTTTTTCTAAACCCCGTCTGACAGCATGGTGGAATTTATCTCTAGCCATTGTATCCACCCTAACACTTTTTAGCGCCTAATTGACGACCATTCTCCATTGTTCCCTGAGTCGCTGCATATCCTCCCTACCCGTAGCGGCAAGGAGTTCTTGAATTAGGGAGAGATAGGCTTGAACTCGTTGTTCATCCATAGCGGCACATCTGGTAGGGGATAGCACCCCGATTTTACCCCATTCCCAACCCTCAGAAACCGGGTTTCTTTGTTAAATCTTTGTGAAGGAATCGCGATGCTGCTAGAAACCCGATTTCTTGACCCCGCCGTTTTACGGATTTAGCCTCCACAATTAGGCTCTAGTACGTTAAAATATATCCTATAAATCCATTGAATTACCCCCTTATGGCACTGACCCGAATCACTGCTACCGGAACCGCCACCATTCCCCCAGAAATTATCGACTGGCTGCACTTAAAACCGGGCGATCGCATTAATATCGCCATTTCCCCTGATGGCAAAGTCTATTTAGAACCCGCCCCAAAAGCGGCTCAAATTGATGTCCGTACCTTATCGGGTTGTCTCTACGACCCAGACAGAAAAACCGTTTCTCTAGCGGAAATGGAACAAGCCATTGTTGAAGGGGCAGGAGAATCGATGTGAAAGGTTTGGATACCAATGTAATCGTCCGCTTTCTAGTCCGAGACGATGAATCACAATGGTAGCAAGCGGATCAATACATCAATCAAGCCCTCGAAAATCATCAACCCTGCTTGATTAATAATATTGTCCTCTGTGAAGTGGTTTGGGTATTACGCAGTCAGTATAAAATTAGTCGAGACCAACTCATCACTATCCTAGAAAATCTCTTAAATACCAATATTTTTATATTTGAAAATTCCGATGATATCGCTTGGGCAACTCATCAAATGAAGTTGGGAAATGCTGATTTTTCTGATTATTTGATTGTTCGCATCAATCAACAGGCTGGCTGTGATGAAACCGCATCGTTTGATGTCAAGCTAGGGCAATTATCCCAAGTGAAACTGCTGGGTTCATAATTCCCCTCACCCAAGGCTGCAACTGTGCCGCTACCAACTCGCACACCTGCACAAACCCCCCATCCACTAACCCCTGATGACTGCCGAGGATTTGTTCTCCCCACCCGGACAGTCTAGGAGTTCTTGAATCAGGGAGAGATAAGCCTGCGATCGCTTTTCATCCATAGCGGCGCACCGGGTAGGGAATAGCACTCCCATTTTACCCCATTCCAGAGACTCAGAAATCGGGTTAATTTCTTAAATCTTGGTGATGCGATCGCTATCCTACCAGAAACCCGGTTTCTTGTCTTTCAAAAATCTATGTGCTAAACTGAAATAGCATTGCAAAAAAATGAGAGCCATATTTATGCAAATCCGAGGCATTAAACGCGGTAAAACTATTGAGCTAACCGAAAATATTGCGGTCCCTGACGGCTCTGAAATTATCCTGGAAATTAGCCCCCCCCTCCCCCGGACACCAGAAGAACATTGGCAGCAATTCTGTCAACTATTTGGTGCTTGGTCAAACCAACCCGATTTAGATGCTACCTTTACAGCGATCGCTCAAAAACGCCATCAAAACCACGGTCGAGAATTATTTAATTTTGATTGATTTATGTATTTGCTAGATACTAACATCTGTATCGCTTTACTCAAAAATCATCCCAATGCTGTACCCAAATTTGCCCAGCATTTTCAATCCTCTTATTTGAGTTCTATTGTGGTTTCCGAACTCTACAAAGGTGTTTATTGCTCACAAAAAATAGAACAAAACTTGGCTACATTACAACAGTTTATTAGTCTACTACATCTGGTAGATTTTGATTTGCTTGCTGCTCGTGAATTTGGTCAAATTCAAGGAGAACTCAGACGCATCGGTAAGCCCACAGGAGAATTAGATGCCATGATTGCAGCCGTAGCAAGATCGCGAGATTTTATTTTAGTTACAGATAATTTAAAGCATTTCCAAAATATTGTTAACTTAAAAATTGAAAACTGGCTGATCAATGAATAGGTGATGGGTTGTTAACGCGATCGCCACACAAATAGAGATAGCACCCCTATTGTCCCCCGAAACCGGGTTAATTTCTTAAATATTTATGAAGCGATCGCGAGGACATCGGAATGCGACGTATCCCTATCCTACCAGAAACCCGCTTTCTTTGTGAAATGTTGACTAATTCAGGATTAGTCACAATCAATTACCTCGGATATTTGGGATAGG
>NZ_PKGG01000521.1:0-586 GCF_046480465.1 Arthrospira sp. PCC 8006 | reverse complement strand
TAGCAGCGCAAGTTAAGTGTCTAATAAAAACCAAATATAAACCCAATGAAAGAAGTGGATATAGTATCCGCAGTAAGGACCCCTCTGGGGAGTTTTGGCGGAAGCCTTTGGGCTTTGACAGCAGTAGAACTTGGCAGTATTGCCATAAAGGGTGCCTTGGAAAAGGCAAATGTCAACCCCGACCAGGTGGATGAAGTATTGATGGGCAATGTGATTTCGGCCAACTTAGGACAAGCTCCTGCCAGGCAAGCAGCCGTGGGTGCCGGAATAGGCTACAATGTACCTTGCACTACTATCAATAAAGTATGTTCTTCAGGCATGAAAGCTGTAATGTTTGCAGCTCAGTCCATCATGACCGGTCAAAACGACCTCGTCGTAGCAGGAGGTATGGAAAGCATGTCTAATGTCCCCTATTATGTCCCAAAGGCCAGATTTGGCTATAAATATGGAAATGCTGAAATGGTAGATGGGCTTGTGAAGGATGGTCTTTTTGAAGTGTACTACAAATTCCCAATGGGAAATTGTGCTGAAAATACCGCAAAGGAAATGAACATCAGCCGGGAAGATCAGGACAAATACGCCATCC
>NZ_PKGG01000139.1:0-13970 GCF_046480465.1 Arthrospira sp. PCC 8006 | reverse complement strand
AGAATTTTTGGGTAATATCAAAATGGCTGGGGTCTGACGCACCCTACGGGGACCAATGGAATTTTTTGCCTAATAATTCCTCGAGTTTGTGGTTGTGGGGACGGAAAAAGTCGCCTAGGGTCTGATGTAATGTTTCTGGTATGGGATTATAGGAACCTGCGGTATATCGGGGGTATTCGGAGAGTTGATGGTCGGGAAGACCTAAAAACTCAAAGACCTGTTTGAGGGTGTTCTGGGGGTGGGTGTATAATTGTTCACTGCTGATGATTAAAAGCTGTTCGGGTGGGAATTTTTGCATCCACTTTTCCAGAAAATAAACATACATTCCCCGCAGTAGATAACCATATTGACATCCCCAAAATTTCCGTCCGGCTAGGGTGGGGTCGTCAATGGTATCGAGAATGGCAATTTCATCTATCATGGCCTGTTGGAGAGTGCGCTTTTCTTGACCCATCCAATTTCTATGGTCTTGATATTGAGAAAAAGCTCGATCTACTGGATTTCTTAGGGTGACAATTAGCTTGACTTTTGGGAAGGCTTGGTAAAGGCGATCGCATACTTTACTATCGACTATATAACTAGGGCTGGCTTCTCCGGTGAGAAATTCGCCGCCAGGGGGAATGGGGGGAAAATGGGCGAGATACCAGTCTAAACCTCGGTAATATTGCCAAATGAAAAAATCGACTTCTTTATGGAGGTTAGGAATTACCTGGGGATGATGACAAAGGTATTCATACAGGGAGGTTGTGCCAGCTTTTTGAGCGCCAATAATGATAAAATTCGGACCTTGAACTGATGCGGTTTCCCAGTGGTTGCTAAAAAATTCGGGGCGACAGATTTTGGTTTTAGCTAAGACTCCCTGTTTATAGGTGGAAATAGCCTCGGAAATTTGACCGATTTCGGTGAGTAAATCTCCATAATTTATATAGGGTTCTGGATAGTGGGGAACCTGGGAAATTGCTTGTTGATAACTAGAGGCGATCGCCTCTATTTGCTCCGGTTGTAATTTGATAAAACTATAGGTGCGTAAATGCCGCAGTTTTAGATATGCTATCTCGGCTTCTGGTTGGGCTTTAATAGCGTCTAAATAAGCGGCAATTGCCCCATCAATATCTGGCTGTTGTAAGAGGGCATCACCGAGGCGAATATAGACTTCTGGGATTTCTGGATCAATGGCGATCGCCTGTTTATAAGCATCAATAGCCGGGGAGATTTTACCCTGTTTAAACAGACAATAACCGAGGTGATTATAAGACCAAAAGCAATCAGGATTGATACTAATTGCCTGATTAAATACATCAATGGCTTCTCGCCATTGTCGCTGGTTGAGTAATGCTAAACCCAACCCATAATATCCCCAGGAATAATCGGGTCTAGCTGCCACCATATCCCGATAAATAGCGATCGCCTCTTCATACCTCCCCGTTAAAAGGGCATCCTCCCCAGTTTTTTGGTGGCGGGATAAAATCTCCGTCAGCCGTTGATGGGCTTCTGGTTGTTGAGGGTTAATGGCGATCGCTTGACGGTAGGCGGCGATCGCTTCTTCCGGCTGATTTTGCTGGCTGAGTAAATCTCCCAAGTGAAAATGAGACCAATAGAAATCAGGGTTTAATGTAATTTCCTGGCGATAGGCGGCTATGGCTTCCTCAACGCGCCCCAATCGAGTTAAAATGACTGCTAAATGGTGATAAGACCAACAAAAGTCTGGCTTTAACTCAATGGCTTTCCGATAGGCTGTGATAGCTTGTTCGTCCTGTTTTTGGCTACTGAGGGCTTGACCCAAACCGACATAATAGATATATATATTGGGCTGCAATTCAATGGCTTTCTGATAACCACCTATTGCCAAATCGACTTGATTTGTGTTATGATATATCTGGGCGATTTTATAGTGAGCTATTGCCAATTTAGGATTAATAGCGATCGCCAAATTATAGGAAGCGATCACCCCTTGGTTATCCCCATGTTTCTCGAAACTCTCACCCAGGAGAAAGCAAAAATCCACCGGAACAGAACCGGGATTTTCGCTAATTTGCTGATAGAGTTGTTTAGCTGAACTTAGGGGTTGTTGCCAATGTTGCCAAATGCTGCCTAAACTGGTATAGGCGGCGGTTAAGTTAGGGTCAGCTTCGATAGCCTGTCGATAACAATTCGCCGCCAGTTCCCATTGTTGAGACTTGACATAATCATTGCCCAAATTCAGACAAACTACAGCTTGATTATCAGTAGACATATACAAGTTTTCAAAAAGCCATCAATTACATAATCCATTGAGGGCGGGTCTATTAGTCTTCCGGTTGCTAGAGGTAATTCACAGCCAAACCCATCCCTACATTATCCATTATTTTTGTGAGGGAGGCAAGGCTTTAGTTGTGTGTCAATGCTTTTAATGTGATTAATAAACCAATCGCGCAAGTCCTTTTTAATGCTGAGAATAATTGAGTTAAAATCATCATCTTGTTCGATGCGAGTTTTAATCATTTCAAAATTCAAGACAAATAGCTGATGGGCTTTATGATTAGTTTTGGCGACGGGGCACTTATATAAATTCATGCAGGATTCCTCATATTTAAAATGGTTATTGATATACATTTCCAGAAATTTTATAGTTGATTTAAGTTGCTGGGGGCTGCGGTGTTGTTCAAGGTTATCAATCAATAAATCCATTTGTTCGAATAACTGCTGATGCTGAAAATCAATCAAGGGGATGCCAATTTTGAGAGAATCGTTCCAAGTGGGAGCCATAAATTTAGCCTAATTAATCAAGTAGGTTGACCATTGACCATTGACCATTGACCATTCAAATATTACTATAGCAAACCCCAAGAAACCGGGTTAAATACACCCGGTTAATCGGATAATTATGATTGTGCAGCCTCCCAGCGATCGCGGGCATTTTGGAGGGCTGATTTCACCTGTTCAAAACCAGTGCCGCCGTAGCTATTCCGGGCGGCGACCACTTGTAAAGGTGCGATCGCGTCATAAATATCGACATCAAATTCAGGATGTAAAGACTTCCACTCATCAAGGGTAAGGTCTTTTAAAAGTTTCCCAGACTCCAGACAAGTTCTGACCACCTTACCCACCAAATTATAGGCTTCCCGGAAAGGAACGCCCTTAGTGGCGAGATAATCAGCAACATCAGTAGCATTCGAGAAATCTTCCGCCACAGCTTCAGCGAGACGTTGAGGGCGAAACTCCATCCCTTGGGATAACAAAATAGTCATCGCCTCGAGACAGCCTTTCACAGTTTTGACCGCATCAAATAAGGCTTCTTTGTCCTCCTGGAGGTCTTTATTGTAAGCCAAAGGTAAACCCTTCATCAGGACTAATAGCCCTTGTAAATGTCCAAAAACCCGGCCAGTTTTACCGCGCACCAATTCGGGCACATCGGGATTTTTCTTTTGTGGCATAATACTGGAGCCAGTGGAACAGCTATCAGTAAGGGTGATAAAACCAAACTCCTGGGAAGCCCAAAAGATAATTTCTTCCGAGAGGCGGCTGAGGTGAACCAAAATGAGACTAGAAGCGCTGAGAAACTCGATCGCCCAATCGCGATCGCTCACCCCATCCAAACTATTAGCATAAACCCGGTCAAACCCCAATAATTCGGCGCTATAGTGGCGGTCAATAGGAAAAGTAGTTCCCGCCAAAGCACCGCACCCCAGAGGCGAAGTATTCACCCGTTGATAAACCTCTCCCAGACGTTCCCAGTCCCGGTGCGCCATTTCCACATAAGCCAGTAGGTGATGAGCCAAACTGAGAGGTTGCGCCCGTTGTAAATGGGTGTATCCTGGTATGAGAGTATGGACGTGATTGGTCGCCAGATCCAGCAAAACCCCTTGAAACTCAAGGATCTGGGTTCGGATTTGTTGAATTTGGTCTTTCAGGTAAAGGCGGGTATCAGTCCCCACCTGGTCATTACGCGATCGCCCTGTATGGAGTTTTTTACCGACATCTCCCGCAATTTCGGTAAGTCGGCGTTCAACTGCGAAATGAATATCCTCAGCATCGACACCGGGGTTAAATTGACCCTGGCGGTATTCTTCGCGGATAGTCTCCAAGCCATTAACTAGGGCTTCTCCTTCTTCGGGGGAGATAATCCCAGTTTTGACCAACATTTTGGCATGAGCCACCGAGCCTGTCAAATCATACTCGATTAACTCAATATCAAAGCCGATACTGGCGTTAAAAGTGGCGATCGCTGGATGTAAAGCCTTTTCAAATCGTTGGCTCCAGGTTTGAGCTTGAGTCATAGTCCTATAATCTGTAAATTACCCATAAATGTCTGATCATCAACGGACCGGGGAAAATATGTCCGATTAAGGTAATAGGCTTTTCGCCCACCACCCCATCCCCAAGCCAATCAAAAAAGCCCAAAGCTGTCCAGTTTCAAGTAAATTATTCCAGGTACTCTTAACGTTAGTCCATAAATCAACATTCACCTGTTGACCAAATACCACTGGTAGGGTAGCCACGACTTCCCCCCACTCCCATGACCAGTGAGGGGTTAAAATCAGAATATGGCGGATAGGGTGAGCGTGGCTGCAAATTTGCACCAACATCGATAAAGTATCAACGGACATAATCGGCATTCTCCCCACTTTCAGAAGGTTGTACCTGTAGCACAACCAAAGTCATGTCATCAATATTACTGTTACTCGGACTGATAAACTTCTGAACTTCCGCAAATATATGATCTACAATGCGATTAGGAGTCTGGGAGTTCTGACAAGCCCATTGAAAGGCTGTCTGTAGGTTATCTTCATCAAAGCGATCGCCCCGTTGATTAGCCGCATCAGTAAAGCCATCAGTATAGTAAATCACAGTATCCCCTGCAGACAGTTGCACTTGGGCTTGGTAGTAACGGGTATCAGCATCAAGACCGATCAACATTCCCAAAGTATCTAACCGACGAATGCTGCGGCTTTGGGCTTGCCATAATAAAGGGGGATTATGGGCGGCGTTACTATAGGAGAGAATTTTCGTGGTCGGGTCATACTCCGAATAAAACAGAGTCACAAACCGATTAGAATTTTCTAAATCAGCATACATCACCCGGTTAAGATGTTGGAGAATCTGGGAGGGGGAATGGCGGTTCAGAACTTCCGCGCGCAACATTCCCCGAGTCATGGTCATAATTAACCCGGCTGGGACTCCTTTTCCCATGACATCACCAATAACAATACTCCAATGTTCCGATGGTGTGTGACCGCCAACTTCTCCCTCAGCGGAATGATTCTCATGTTCATGTTTATCGAAATTAGAGGGGATAAAGTCGTAATAGTCTCCCCCGACTCGGTTGGCGGTTTGACAGCGCGCCGCGACTTCTAAGCCGGGAATTTTCGGACATTTACGGGGAAGTAGGCGCAGTTGAATTTCTGCACCAATTTCTAATTCTCGGTCTAGGCGTTCTTTTTCCCGCAATGAAACTGATAGTTCATCATTGGCGATCGCCACTGCTGTTTGATCTGCTACCAGTCTAATTAATTTCTGGCGGGTTGGTGTCCACAGATAATCAGGATCATGGCTGAACACATACAACCGCCCCCGTGATGTATTATTAACTAGGATTTCCGTGCCAAAAAGTTTTACATCCGACCCCAAGCAACTACTTACTTGATGGTCTAGGCTGGCTGAATATTGTGTTGCCATACCCTGGGGAAGCACTCCCACGGCGGTGCTATCATTAGGCTGGGATATCACCTCTCTAGTAGCCCTTTCTAAGATGGCGCGAACATCCTGACACTGACGACCATCTTGGCAATGTAACCGTTGAAATCGCACCTGACCGTTAGGTTTAAACAGCACCAAAGCACCCCCATCAGCATCTGTCACTCGACTAGCAACTAGGGGAGTTAATTCTAAGAATTGATTGAGATTGTTAAAGCTACGGAGGGCAAAACTTAGGGAACTCAGCAACTCATTAATATTTTGCTGTTCCCGATGGAGTCTAGCCACCATTTGCTTTAAGTGAGAGGCTGATGTCACATCAGCATCTGAGGAACTTGAAAGGGAGTCTGAAGGTTGTTCTGAGTGTCTTGGAAGTGGCACAGCAGTCATATTATTAGTATATATTTTTTGAAGGTTAGAGCGCAATAGTAAGTCCAAAAAAATGAAAGTCTCTCTGCCAAAAGTCTGGTTTTCTGGCTATCCATGACAGATTATCCCTGGCTACACTGCAGGGTACTGCCATCTACAAAATCGGCAATTACCACCAGTAATCATGAGCTACCCCCCCCAGCGGCTAATATTTACCCTAGGCGATCGCTTATCTGGTGTTTTTTAATATGGCAATATGTGGGAATCTCAGTCTCTATAAAATGATTAACTGTTCCCCATGATGACACTTAAATAGCCATATTGGCACTTTAACAGAGCTTTAACCACTTAACAGGGCTTCGATAAACTCGTAGCTTGAAAAAGGCCGCAGGTCTTCGATACTTTCCCCAACACCAATAAAACGAATCGGTAGACCTAGCTGCTGTACAACAGCTAAAGCCACACCACCTTTAGCAGTTCCATCTAATTTTGTCAAGACCACACCGCTAAGTTGAGCAACTTCGGCAAATACTTGAGCCTGGCGTAGTCCGTTTTGGCCTAAAGTTGAATCAAGGACTAGGAGGGATTCTACCTTAGCATCTGGTGCTTGTTTGTCTATTACGCGACGAATTTTGTTAAGTTCCTCCATGAGGTTCTTTTTGTTCTGCAATCTACCAGCAGTATCAATAATTAGCAATTCGGTCTGGCGGGATTTAGCAGCAGCGATCGCATCATAAACCACCGCCGCCGGGTCGGTATTTTTTCCGGGATTAGCGATCACCTCTACCCCACTACGTTCGCCCCACACCTTTACCTGTTCTACTGCTGCCGCCCGGAAAGTATCCCCAGCCGCAATTAAACTCCGGTAGTCTGACTTTTGGGCAATATGGGCAATTTTCCCGATGGTAGTAGTTTTCCCGGCCCCATTCACCCCGGTAATTAACCAAATATTCAATTGTTCCTTTTCGGGGGCAAATGTGGGACTATAGCCATTTTGATAGGGTTTTTCGAGGAGATCTCGCAGAAGTTGTTTTAGATAGGCGATCGCATCTTCGGGGGGTAAAGCATCTTCTCGCAGGCGGTTTTGTAGTGCCTTAATAATCACATCAGTAGCTTCTACACCCACATCAGCTTGTAGCAATAAAGCCTCAATTTCTTCTACCGCCGCCTGATTTAGGGGTCCCTGACCGACGATCGCTTTTAATTGATTCAGCAAATTACGGCGAGTCCGTCCCAAACCTTTCCACAGCTTTTGTAGCCAGGTGATTTCCTCTACCGCGACTTCCTCTGGTCTCCGTCCCTGATTAGCCAAAACTTCCGCCGACCACAGGAACATCTCATCAAATACTATATCTGTCGATTCTCCCTCACCGCTGGCTGTGGTTTCCCCCCCTTCCGGTTCCGGTTCAGAAATCGCCGTTTCTTTTAATCTCTCAATTCTCGCCTGTCGTTCCGCCTGGGTTCTGGCCCAAATTGGCAACTGATCAATACTCTCTTCCACCATAGCCACAGGTTCAGCCGTTTCGGTAACTTCCGCCGCCTCCTGTGCTACCTCCTGTGCTACCTCCTGTGCTACCTCCTCTGCTACCTCCTCTGCTACAGGTTCGGGGGTTTCGGTAACTTCCGCCGCCTCTTCTGAGACCTCTTCTGAGACCTCTTCTGAGGCTTCCTGTGCTACCTCCTCTGCTACCTCCTCAACCACAGCCACAGGTTCAGTGGTTTCTGTTAATTCTGCGGGGGTTTCCTGAGCCTCAGAGGTGCTTTCTTGCGCTTCTGTGGGGGGGGAGGAAACATCATCAACAGGGGCTTCTGTAGCCGCTTCTGTGGCTGCTTCTGTGGAGGATTCTGTGGGCTTTTGTTGTTGCTGAATGTTTTGATAGGCGGCCTTAGCCCACTGCAAATAATCCTCATTAGCAGTGGTAGGCGATAGCGGTTGTTTAGTTTCGGGTTCGTCGGGAGKTGATGGAGTTGGGGAGGGTTCAGCTTGTTGGGTATCGTCTGCTGAGGGGCGATCGCTAAACTGGCGGCGGAACCAATTAAAAACCATTTTACTAATTACTCGAATTTAACAACAGATTTAGGTATTGGTGAGGCGGGAATTGTTAATAGCACACCCACAGCATCACTGAAATTAGAGGAGAGAGGAGGACTGAGTTTTCATCTGATCAACAACACGACGGAGAACCCCATTAATAAATCGGTAACTGTTGTGGTCGCTGTAACGTTTAGCCAACTCCACCGCCTCATTAACGGCAATTTGTTCTTGAACCCCCATATATAACAATTCCGTGACCGCAATCCTTAAAATATCGCGATCGATGTGAGGGAGTCGGCCCAATTGCCAATCAACCATCGCCGCTTCCAGGCAACTATCGAGTGCTTCCCGGTGAGTGTTAAGTTCCACCAAAATCTTGACAGCATAGGAGTGTACTTCTTGCTGACTTGCCAATTGTACCAATTCCGGCAATTCCACAGCAGTAGATAAACGATTAATGGCTGATTGAGCCAGTGCGATCGCCTCACCGACCATAGTGCGGGCGCTTTGCAAATCCGCCGCCCTAGTTTGGCTACTCAAAAGGCGATCGTTACCCCGTTGTAATTCCGCCATAGCCGTCTCTAGGGATTCTTGTCCCTCTGTGGTTAAGGTACGGACAGCAGCGAGGATCACATCTTCCATTTCCTGAATTTCAAGCTTTCGGGGATTTGACGGCAGTTGGCTCATCCCCAAAAGGGCTAGTTCACGGGCTGTTCTACGAGCTTGCATATTGGTTTAGTATAAATGTCTTAGTTTAGCAACAAATCGGGGCCGGGATAGATTCTAGCAAAAAATCGGTTTCCAGCTCACCCAAAGCAGCTTTTGTGGGTTAACGACAAAAAAGCCGGGAAAACCCGGCGGCAACTTGTTAATTTTCAGGCACAAATCAATAAGCCAGTTCTACCAACTTGAGACTGAGATTCCACATTTTCTCGGCTCTTTCCTCGTCTCTAGCTTGGGGCGAGACCCGTTGCACAAAAGACTGGCGGCCTTTTTTCTGGCGATTTCCCCAACTCCAGTAAGCACCAGACTGGCGATATTCCTCATCAAGGACCACAGCAGCCACTCGTTCTCCAGCCAATTCCTGGGACACATAGCCCTTGGTAATGTATTTCTGGAATATAGGAAATATTTTCTGGAACAGGGGATAGTGATTGCGGAACAGGGGCGTATCCGCGACGCAACCAGGGTAAAGAGAGGTGAAAGTTATCCCAGTTTCCTCGTGATAGCGTCGGTGCAATTCCCGCATAGTTAGGACATTGCAGACCTTACTATCCTTATAGGCTTTGACGGGTTCAAATTTTTTGCCATCAATCATAGAAACCGGCTCTCGGAAGCCCTTAGCAAACCCTTCCAGGTCTCCCAAATCGGGGCGGGGTGGAATTTTGCCACCGAGTTCGTCGGGGTTATGGGTAACCGTTCCCAAAATCACCATACGCTTATCCTCAGCAGGAGAGCGTTTCATATCCTCCATCATCACATTACAGAGAAGGAAATGCCCTAGGTGATTGGTAGTCATGGTCAACTCATAGCCTTCTGGACTACGAAGGGGTTCTTTTATTAGGGGCATATAGATAGCCGCATTACAGACTAACCCCTCTAAGGTTCTACCTGTAGCCCGGAATGAGTTGATAAACCGTCGGACACTCTCAAGGGAACCGAGGTCAATATGAAGCATAGTGCGGCTGTCTTCGGGAATCCCTAATTCTTGGGCGGCGGCTTCTGCCTTTTCCAAGTTACGACAAGCCATGATGACATGAGCGCCCCTATCGGCGAGGGCTTTAGCGGCGTATAAACCAACCCCCGAAGAGGCACCCGTGACTATAACCGTTGATTTTTGATCCTGTACCATTTTTAGTTAAAACTCCGTTGATCACCGTCAGTTTTCTAAGTAATTATTCCGACGGAGACCCTGGCTGTTATTGATTGAGTGAGGTATCCTTAATCCCAGTATTATATTGCTAATCCTGTGGCGATCGCAACCATGTTTAGGGGATATTCTCAAAACCTGCCAAAAAAGCTGATGGTCAGCTATGATCAAGAATATTAGACCATCGGCAGGTGATGCCACAGTGCATCAAGGCGGGATCTTGTCTGTCTAGCCAAGCCTAGGCCCTACTGCCAATATTAATTCTGTCCTTTGACCGTAAAATTATGAGCAGTGTCCCCAATCAAGACCAAAAACCCAAAAATTCACCATCATCACCATCTCACAACGAGGAGAATGCTTGGGTTGAAGGCATTAAAACCATTGGACTAAGTATAATTTTGGCTTTGGGTATCCGAACTTTTGTCGCAGAAGCTCGTTATATTCCCTCTGGGTCAATGCTTCCCACCCTGGAAATCAACGATCGCCTGATTATTGATAAGTTAAGCTACCGTTTCACCGAACCCCAACGGGGAGATGTGGTAGTTTTCAATCCCACCGAGGAACTGAGCCTACAATACAACGATGCTTTCATTAAGCGGATTATTGGTTTACCCGGCGAAACATTAGAGGTCCGCGACGGACAAGTTTTTGTCAATGGCGAACCTATTGAGGAGGACTATATTGCCGAAGAACCCCAATATAAATGGGGACCGGAAACTATACCCGAAGGCCAGTTTTTGGTTCTGGGGGATAACCGTAACAATAGCTTTGATAGTCACTATTGGGGATTTGTCCCCCGAGAGAATATCATCGGTCGGGCTGTGGTCCGGTTCTGGCCCTTAGACCGTCTGGGAGGGGTCGATCGCAGTTTTTAACCGACTTTTTGGGCTGTCAACTGAGCCAGGTTTTCATGACTTTTCCGGTAATTTCCTGCCCCCAGCAGGGGGTATTAGCTGATCGCGATTTGATGGTGGTGTGATCAACCCTCCAAGACTGTGCGGGGTCAAAGAGGGTTAATTCGGCGGCTCGGTTGACGGTAACATTTGGGGGAGAAATAGCCAAGCATTGGGCGGGTTGGGTGCTTAAAACTCGCCAGAGTTGCAGGGGCGACCATTGAATATTAAAAACGGTGTCTGGCTGTTGGACAAAGGTTTTCCACAGTAGAGACAAGGCTAATTCTAAGCCGATCGCCCCTGGGGGTGCATCAGCAAAAGCAACGGTTTTTTCTTCGTAGGTGTAGGGGGTGTGGTCAACGGCGATCGCATCAATAGTCCCGTCTACAATAGCTTGAATTAAGGCTTGGCGATCGTCTGGATTACCCAGAGGCGGGTCAACATTGAGATTCGGATCGTAGGGAGTAGGCGCAAAGCCTAAACCACAGTCCGAACCCCGCCCGGTAATTGCTTCTGTATCAAATAGTAAGTGCATCCAGGTCGTGCTAGCGGTAATAGGTAAATGGCGCTGTTTAGCTTCCCGAATTAGTTGCACACCCCTAGCCGTAGAAACCCGCATAATATGAACCGGAGTGCCGATCGCCGCCACCAATTCCAGGACAGCGGCAATAGCCACAGTTTCCGCATAATCAKGAATCCCGGTTAAACCGCTATAAATAGAGGCTTCCCCAAATCGCATAACTCCTGAGTCCGCCAGAGTGCGATCGCAACAATACAGAGCCACGTTTTTTTTCAGGGGGTTAACATACTCCAAAACTCGCCGCCACAGATTAAGATTTCGATGAGCATATCCATCCGCAAAACCAATAATCTCAGTAGTGGCTAATTCCGCCAATTCCGTCATCATCTCCCCCGCCGCCCCCTCAGTCAAAGCACCCCAGACATAAAAGCCATGGGGGGCTAAACCTTGCCAATGTTTAATAGTCGAGAGATTATCAGCCGGTGGTAGCATATCCGGTAAAATCCCCAGGCGGGTATAACCTCCCGCCCTAGCAGCCGCCTGTAAAGATGCAATAGTTTCCCGGTCTTCAAAGCCCGGCTCTCCGGTGTGGCCATACATATCCACCAATCCCGGCCCCAAAATCATACCGTGGGAATCAATGATCTGAGTATGTTCTGGGTAATCATAAATCTGAGATTCAATAGCAGTAATATACCCATCAATAATCAGCACATCTGCCACTTGATCTCGTCCGTCCATGGGGTTTAATACCCGCACCTGTTTCAGGAGTTCACTACTCATATTTACCAACCAGTATTAGAGGGCTCCGGCGGCGGTTTTGTCAAGAATACTACCCGATAAATGGGTGGTAATATTCATAGTTTGTAAAACCGGCTCCCCTTTAGCACCGTGGGGATAGTCAATCACTGTCACCGAACCATTACCCTGTTTAAAATTCCAAAAATGCTCTGGTGATAAGCCCAATAATTGACACAACAGAGCCTTATTGACAGCATCATGAGCAACCACTAATCCAGTCACCGATTGGGAATCATATTTATTAAGGATATTTTCCCATCCTTTGGCTACCCTTTCTCCTACCTGATTTAAATTTTCACCTTCTGGCATCTGTACCGTTTCCGGTGCAGTTTTCCACTGATTTAATAAACCAGGATAATCTTGCTCAATTTCCGATTCAAATTTACCCTCCCATAAGCCATGGCTAATCTCTCGGAAATTATCCTCAAATTGTAGTTCTATATCCCTGTGATGTTCCAGGATAATTTCTGCGGTTTCGCGAGGGCGTGCCATGGGGCTAGTGATGGCAAAATCGATTTTAATATCCTGGAGAAAATCGGCAGCTTGGCGAGCTTGTAATCGCCCGTTATCATTGAGGGGAATATCAATCTGACCTTGAAACTGTCCTTTTCGGTTCCATTCAGTTTCTCCGTGGCGCACTAATAATAGTCTGGGTCCACGATGTTCTGGGCGAAGGGAGGGCAGTTTATCCCCCACATGGCTAGTGAGGTTCATCGATTCTAATTGTACGGCGGCCGGTTGTGGAAGTTCTCCGGGGGTGACATCACCAATATTGATAATGCTAATACCGCAGTTGGACTGTTGAATACTTTGATAGAATTGGGGTTGAACTCCTAAAGCGGTGGCAATCAGCGATCGATTGATGCCGTTATGGGCTACCACTAGGATGGTTTGGTTGGGGTGATGGCTGAGGATGTGTCGCCAAAATTGTTGGGCTTGCTCAAATAACGCTAACACGGGGAAATGTTTATGCCCCGATTCTAATACCATGAAAAATTCATGGGGGCTCTGTTGCCAACATTGATAATCTTGGGGAAAGCGATCGCGTACTTCTTGGCGAGGGAGTCCAGCCCACAGAGGCAGGTCAATTTCCATCAATAGATCTGTCGGTTGCAACGGAGGGGCCGCACCCACTCGGGCTCCAATCAGTTGGGCAGTTTGTTGCGCTCGTTGTAGGGGACTGTGATAAATAGCGTCGAACCTTAAACCCTGGAGGGCTTGGGCAACGCAGGTGGCATCAACGCGGCCCTGGTCGGTGAGAACCGAATCATCCAGGCGGCCCTGAATGCGTTTTTGGGCGTTGTAGGTACTCTGACCGTGACGGACAAGGATTACACGGGTCGTCATCTTCAAATTTTAAGTTCGATGGTTCGCCAGAAGCATTTTAACTTGTTTGGGGCAGTTTCCGGCGACTCCTTTATCATGTAAAGAGATGTTAAGGGTCTGTCCCGCCAAATCCGATCTGGGATTCTGAATTAACGGGACTGTTGAAATGCTTACGACTTGGGCAAAATTGATTATGAATAATCAGATTACAGGCGATTACCATTGGGGTTTGATGGTTTTGTCTTTGGCAATTGCTGTGATTACCTCTTATATCCCTATGGATTTGGCTATACAAGTCCGTGAGGATCTATGGACGGCGAAACGGTGGAAGTTTTGGCTGTTGGGAGGGGCGATCGCTATGGGGGCTGGTTTCTGGTCCATGGATTTTAYGGGTATGGTGGCGCTGGAGTTGCCCCTATCGGTTAGTTATAACCCGTGGATGACTTTGTTGTCTTTGTTGATGGCTATTATGGCCTCGGGGAT
>NZ_PKGG01000569.1:0-423 GCF_046480465.1 Arthrospira sp. PCC 8006 | reverse complement strand
CCGGGGACTGGGAGTTCCTTTCCCTCTAATTTCACCGTGTTCAACGACACCCTGTACTTCACGGCTTACGACCCCACCAACGGCACAGAGCTATGGAAGAGCGACGGCACTCAGGCGGGTACAGTCCTGCTCAAAGATATCAACCCGGGGACTGGGAATTCCTCTCCCTCTAATTTCACGGTGGTCAACGACACCCTGTACTTCAGGGCTAACGACCCCACCAACGGCACAGAGCTATGGAAGAGCGACGGCACTCAGGCGGGTACAGTCCTGCTCAAAGATATCAACCCGGGGACTGGGAGTTCCAATCCCTCTAATTTCACCGTGTTCAACGACACCCTGTACTTCAGGGCTAGCGACCCCACCAACGGTATAGAGCTATGGAAGMGCGACGGCACTCAGGCGGGTACAGTCCTGCTCAAA
>NZ_PKGG01000431.1:0-1738 GCF_046480465.1 Arthrospira sp. PCC 8006 | reverse complement strand
ACTGTAATGGTTAGGATATGCCCACTAGCCACGKTGTGGATATAGAGACCGCGACAATTAAGAGTTTTATGACGAGTGCGAGTTTAAAGACTACGAGGTTGTATATAGCTCCTAAAGTTGAGGTTACAAAGCGGGGGGTCGTAGCCCTGTTCCTACTGACAAATAGGGTATCTACATCAGGAGCCGTGTGCTGGGAAACTCGCAAGCACGGTTTTCAATTGGAGTTGGGGAAGGTGACTTCTCTTTCGACCATAACGCAATCAGACTAGCAGCCGCATGAGGTGAAAGTCTCAAGTCCGGTTCTGAATGGGAGGGGTAGACCTCACGGTTTATCTCGACCCCTAATAACTATCTGACGTAAATGATTGTACTGGAGTTTAAAGCTAAAGGCAAGTCAACTCAATACAGTGCCATTGATGAGGCCATCCGAACGGCTCAGTTCATCCGCAATAAAGCCGTCCGTTTCTGGATGGATAATTCGGGAATTGGGCAGAAGGATTTGTATCGCCTAGCGCAAAACACGCTCGAGATGAATTTCCTTTTGCTCGCGACTTAAACTCCAGCGCCTGTCAAGCGTCCATTGAAAGAGCCTATTCGGCAATTTCGCGGTTCTACGAGAACTGCCGGAAAGCCATTCCCTGGAAGAAAGGCTATCCAAAGTTCAAAAAGAACTGCCGTTCTGTTGAATACAAGACTTCTGGGTGGAAGTTATCAGAGACTCGCAAGCGAATAACCTTTACCGACAAAAAAGGGATATGTCAGCTTAAACTCAAAGGAACATGGGATTTACATTTCTACCAGGTTGAACAAATCAAACGGGTTAGGCTTATTCGTCGTGCAGACGGCTACTATGTTCAATTTATGAGTGCGAGATGTTCAGGTATGAAATAGGGCTGAGATGCCTGAAATAACTACATGGAGGGGATTCCAGCCCCGAATCTGGATATAAGGAGCGTACTCCTGACCATCCCCATAACTGTTTATATGTCCCGACGTTTGGAGAAAATCCAAATAAGACAGGGAACCCAAGGTCATAAGCGAACTGAAAATCAGGGAGCAGAGGGTAACGCCGATAGCCACCCCCAGTTTCAGGAATCATAACCCGTCAGATTGAAGCGGGGAACGGAAGGCTCCGAGGTGTAACCTGACACCGGAAACGAGACCACTGCCAACCATCCATGATATCAAGTCCGGATAATCAATTATGGTAAAGTCTCGATTTGAGGCCACCAATGAAAACTCGTCAAGCCTCTAATTAATTCGCGCTGTTTCCACAAACTTCGGCAGCGAGCACACAAGAGTTCCTCTAGCTGCTCAAGATTCTCAAATGAGCGATTGGCAATGGGTTCATCTACCAGAGGCCACAGTCTTTCCGCTGGTTGCAGTTCCGGGGAATGGGACGGTAGAAACATTAAATGCAGTCCTTCGGGTACTTTCAGATTCTTACTGATATGCCATCCGGCTTGGTCAACCACTAACATAATGTGTTGATTTGGACCTAATTTATAGCATTAGTCAAGGTGGTTAGGACGAAGCTGGGAGAACGGAATCCATGGCATCATCGAGAGAATCAAACTGCTCACGTGCAATGGCGAATGCGGGCTTTCAACCACGACCAACATTTCTCTATCTTGTTGAGGTCTGGCGAATAAGGTGGTAGATAGAGCAAACGGCATTGAGCCGCCTCCACTAGCTCAGGAATCCGTCCCCCTTTATGAAACGTTGCATTGTCTAGCAC
>NZ_PKGG01000017.1:0-44468 GCF_046480465.1 Arthrospira sp. PCC 8006 | reverse complement strand
GTAAAGCTGATTTACGGGGGGCGAATTTAACGGGGGCGAATTTGGCGGGGGCTAACTTGTTAGAAGCTGATCTGCGTTTGGCTAACCTCACTGATGCTAATCTTTGTGGTGCTGGACTGCTACTGACTTCACTACGGGGGGCGAATTTGGCGGGGGCTAACCTGAATCAGGCGAATCTGATTGGGGCGAGTTTGAGTGTGGCTAATTTGGATGATACTACTATGGAAGGAACTATTCTGCCTAATGGCGCTACCCACCAATAGCTCGATCGCACTCTCTCAGGGGGCGGTCCGGGGCGGCTTCGGGGAACTGCCCAGGCGCGACCCTAGGCGATCGCCTTCTCCCCCAGTAACAGGGATTAACAACGAACCACAGGATAATTTACCTCTATTTTGTAATGGTGCGATCGCAATTTAACTGATGTGATAGACTGAAAAAGTTTGAGACCATTTAAGGGTGGAGGTAAAACCGCGCAGAATGAAACAATTGGGAACCCATCTGGTCATTGACGCTTGGCACTGTCCTGCAGATCTTTTGAATGACCCCGAACGTATCCGCACTGCTATACTCGATGCAGTTACCGCAGGAGAGGCGACGTTGATTGACTTTTGTGTGCATCAATTTAGCCCCCACGGGGTGACGGCAACAGCCACCTTGGCTGAATCGCATATTGCTATTCACACCTGGCCTGAGTATGGCTATTTTGCGGCTGATCTGTTTTTCTGTGGCCGTGGTAATCCTCGCAAAGCTGCTGAACATTTGGAAACTGCATTGCAAGCCGGTCAGGTCAATAGACGTGAGTTTGAGCGCGGTTTTGAACCTTCAGTCAGTGTCGATACTTCTTCAGTTAGTGAAACCTCACCGGCGACTAATTTGACGGCTTTGGCAGAAAACAGTTTTGCAGGTCGTTAGGCGATCGCCCCCTAGAAAATTCCACGATCTTTAGTCATCTGCGATCGTGGAATTTTGGTCTGATTTGGGTCTGATTGTCGGGTTCATCAACGATTAGCGCCCTTGTTGCTGCAACAGGGGACGAACTACCCAATAGCCCATACCAAAGGCGGCTACTACAATTAGGGCGATGGAAACAATTAGCCAGATCCCACTTAATTCACCTCTATCAGGTCCTGATGACGGTCGCAGTCGGCCTTCTGGTTCCTCAGTAAATTGGGGCGGTGGAGTGTCCGGCGCGTCGCTATTTGGGGGAAAGACTACATCTGGTTGTGGAATCTCGGTTCTGGGCTGTTCATAAAAGTTCGGTGGCGGCGAGACGGGATTAACATTAAAGCTAGGATTGACAGGGGGAACTGCTGATAATGGCTGGCTTTTCCCTTGCACCGATTCAACGGCTAAATAGAATTGATTAGCAGCCTGGACTACATTATTAAGTTCTTGGCGCAAATTTTGATTTTCTTCGAGAAGTTGTTGGTTTTGGGTTCTCAGGGAATTGATTAGGTTTTGAGAACCTTGTAATTCGGCTGTTACCTCTCGATATAGGGATATGGGGACTGAGGGTGAATAACTACTACTATTTCCGCCTTCGGGTGGGGTGGGGTTAGAGGCTGTAGAATTTGGTATAGGATTTGACATGGCTGTTATGGATAAACTTTGGGGTATGATCAACGGGATTAGTTGAACGACGATCGCCTTGATGATATTGCTATTAGACCAATCACGGGGCATTTAGTCAAGGAAATCTACGGGCGATCGCAATTGGTTGTTTATTGTTGATATAAATTATGAGTAACTCCCAGGTAAAACCTTCTGAGACTGAATCGGTTACTAATACAGAACCCAGATATGGAGAGAGAGAGATTAGCGAGGGGCAGTTAATTACCTTCCCCAATCCCCGACCCGGACGCAGCTATCAAATTCACATAGTCTTACCAGAGTTTACTTGTAAGTGTCCGTTTTCGGGATATCCAGATTTTGCCACCATTGATTTAACCTATGTGCCGGATCAGTCCGTGGTAGAGTTAAAGTCCATCAAGCTCTATATTAACAGTTATCGCGATCGCTACATATCCCATGAGGAATCAGTTAACCAGATCCTTGATGACTTTGTTGCCGCCTGTGACCCCCTGTCAGTTCACATCAAAGGCGACTTTAACCCCAGAGGTAATGTTCACACCGTGGTTGAGGTGCATCACCATAAACACCAGCAAACTAATTAATCGATTTATCTACTCATCAATCCCAGCAAATGCTATAATCATAGCTTGTGTCGAATTCCAGCCATTTCATGCCCAAACTCAAAACTCGTAAATCAGCAGCTAGGCGCTTTAAGGTAACGGGAAGCGGGAAACTCGCACGCCGCAAGGCTTTTAAGAGTCACCTGCTACAACACAAAAGTGCAACTCGCAAGCGCCGTTTGTCAAAAACGGCTATTGTCGATGAACGCGATGCTGAAAACGTGCGTCTGATGATGCCGTATTTGTAACGCTATAGTTCGATCAACTCAATTTTAAGGAAAAACAACAATGACACGAGTTAAACGTGGTAATGTTGCCCGTAAACGTCGCAAAAAAATTCTCAAACTTGCGAAAGGATTTCGCGGCTCTCAATCTAAAAATTTCCGAATTGCTAATCAGCGGGTTATGCAGGCGCTGCGTAACGCTTACCGGGATAGAAAAAAACGCAAGCGCGACTTCCGCCGTCTGTGGATTACCCGGATTAATGCTGCTGCTAGAGTCCACGGCATCAGTTATAGCCAACTCATGGGGAATTTGAAAAAAGCCGACATTGAAATCAATCGCAAGATGCTGGCGGAAATGGCAGTGCTTGACCCAGATACGTTTGAAAAAGTGGTCGCTAAAGCTGCTCAAGCTCAATCCTAGGGGATTTTCAATTGGTACACTTTGAACGAAGGATGGAGACAATTCTATCCTTCTTCAAGGTCAGATGAAATTGGTAATTTAAAATTAAAAATGGATAGTAATCTCGCAGTTGTTTATCTGGTATTACTGCTGGTTTTTTTGTCTGGTTCTGGCTTTTTTATTGTGCGTCAGATTTTCCGAACTCGCGAAGTTGAGAGTAAGATGTCACAATTGCAACAGCAGCTCTCTCAGGGTCAAGGAACAGCTCAGGAATATTATAAATTAGGCTGTATTTATAATGATAAAAACTTGTATTCTCAGGCGATCGCTGTTTTACAAAAAGCTCTCAAAGCAGTAGAGGAACAGGAGCCACCTGAGAACATAGCCATGATTTATAATGCCTTGGGTTATGCTCACTTTGCTAAGGAAGAATATGATATCGCCATTCGTAATTATAAGGAAGCATTAAAGCTGACTCCTGAATATGCGACAGCTTGCAATAATCTAGGTTATGCTTACGAACGCAAAAAGCTGACTTCTCAGGCTTTAGAAGCCTACGAAAAGTCTCTGAGTTTAGAACCCAATAATCAAATTGCTCAACGTCGCGCTGAGTCTTTACGGAAACGATTAGGTATTCCCACCTCAGAAACTGCTCAATAACATTTCCCGACCCTCCCCTGAGTGAGGAGGGGGGTTAATGAAAGCTAATTTCTATGCTAACGGGTACACTTTTGTAAAGCCGCTTGTGTGGTGGCGACATAGGCGGAGTCGCGACCATAGAGACTTTGGAGAATTTCCAGGGTTTCCTCAACTAAAATCAATGAGTTGATGGTATTTAACCAAGCGATGTCTCCTTCCGGTACGATCATGCCGTAGAACTCACAGGTGAGGGGTTCTTGGGGAATTATGGCATAGTCTTGAGGGTTAATATCTGGTTGACGCAACACTTCCCCAACTAGCAATAAACCATCACTAGCAAAGGCGTTGATTTCCCGATTAAGAACATCACGCACGGCATCGGCGCGGCCTGATGTGCCATGATATTGTACGATTTGAGCTAGGGAATAACGACTGCTGATAAATCCCTGGGTAAGGGTGTTAGGAAGTACACCAATAATGATGTTTTCCATGGCACCATCTGGGTTGATTAAGGTTTGATTATCTGCGGCAACTAATAGGTGATTTCCTGTGGCGATAAAGCGATCGGAATAGACCATGCCTGGTGGGGGGGTGCGGGTGACAGTGTTGGGGCCACATTCTAGGTGGACGGTTCCATCAGCGACGATAGATTCCCGATTGTCCAGGGTGGACTGTACCAGTTGAACTTGGACGGGTTGATTAAGTTGTAGTTGTTGGGTGAGGCGACTCGCTAGAAGTTCCATGAGTTGGATACAGTACCCTTCCCATTCTCCGGTGTCTGGAGACAGATAACCCAAAGGGGCGGCATCTTGTCTAACTCCGGCTTTGAGAATGCCTGTTCTTCTGATGTCTTCGAGGACGGTTCCGGCGATCGCATTTAGGGGAAATAGGCTACACAGAGTTAGGGTCAGGAAAACCCGAATGATATTTTTCATAAAATCAATGTAGTGGACATTTGTTAACAGAAGTTCACTCAGAAATATAGCTTACCCTGTATTTAACCAGGAATTATTAAAGGGGAGAGTGGGCATTTTGAACTGTCATCAGGGGATGTTAGAGTCGATCATAGTTCGGGCACAAACTGAATTAATTTCACCCTATATATTTTATCAGCTCTGCCAGGAGTTTTGTCTAAAAACAGGTACCAATAAGTTATACTTTGGGGAACCGATCGCCTCTTATTTAGACCCGGATAGAGGATTGGGGGTATCCGAAATTAGGGCGTTTCTGGATGGCTTGGCAATTTATGTCCGGCTGATTACCACCCCTAATTTTACTGTTAATTTTTACCTAAATTGTCTTGATAAATACTCGGAAAATCCGATAAATATAACTGCGAAAATTATCGGTTGTGGGATGGTGGGTAGAGTCGCAAAAATCACCATCAATGGCGAGGAACCCATAGCATTTAAAGCATTTTTTGACCCAGATTTTATATGGGTTCATGGTCCCTGGGGTGAAATTCCGGTGGGGATTCGTTTAAAATATTGTGGGGTAACAAAAGATATGGCTGAGTTTTTATTTGCGAGTCAAAATTGGGTGGTGAGTGAGTGGATTGATGATGAGAAATCCAGGTTATGTAATCGCCAAGGTTTAAGATATCGAGAATTTGCCTATAAAGAAGGGTTGACTAAACTCAACCCTTTAAACCGAAATAACTATAACCTTGAGGGTATCCGACTCGATCCGGGTGGCATTCAAAAAGAGTATCGCGGCCGGCGTTTGGTAGATTTTTATCAAGGGACTTGGTTTTATTTACGCAAAATCCGCCGAGATAAATGGAAGGGAATTTATGCGATCGCCAATCAGTTGTTGACGGGGATAATACAACACAGTCGCAGAATCCCCAATTGCTAACTACCGTGCATCAGGAGATTGCATAATTCGGAGAATTTCTGCTTGAATGCGCTCTCTAAATCGGCTATCAGATTGTTGATGGCGGGTGATTTCATTAAAGCGACTAACAGTTAATCCTTTGCTTTCAATAATGCGTTTGGCTTGGTCACAGTAGCTAACCGCAATTTGGGGAGCATTTCCAGGTAGCATATTAATGCTAGTCGGCTCATCACAGACAATGCGCGGCACTTGTCCGACAATTCTTTTAATTTCCTCAACCGCCTGATGCCGTCTCGATTCCAGTGCGATCGCTGCTTGAGCGTAGTTGGTAATCTCCTGATTGCTAAAGGTAGGATTTCCCGCTCTAGCGGTCGTGCTAAAACTGGCGGTTAGGGATGGAGCAGTTAAACTAGGAACCCATCCCGTCAGCAGTCCGACACCAGATAAAATAGTGATGGCAGTGGACTGAATGAATAACCGATGTAAATGCCCTTGATGTGGTAGTTTCATAGTAGTTTGTTACTCCGTTAAAGTAATAAATAAATAACACAAATTCCCCTAAAATATCTAGGGGAGTCATATAGGATTAGTTGCCGTTACTACGCTGTTGACGAAGTAACTCAGCCTGAATTTGCCGTTGCAGTTGTGGGTTATCTTGTTGTAATCGAGTAATCTCGTTAAATCGATTAATGGTAAGATTGTGCTGTTCAATAAAATCCTTGGCCAGATTGCAATAATTAACAGCGATCGCCCTTAGATCTCGATTCAAGCTATTAATCCCACGGCGATCGCTACAGATGACCTCTGGAACCGTACCCCCTGCAATTCCCCTAATCTCATCATAGGCCTGTTTGCGTCTAGGTTCAATTAGTAGAACGGCACGGGCATAATTGCGAATTTCATCATCAGTAATATTAGGGCCTTGCTGTGCGTTAGCGAAAGTTCCTGACCGACCTGTAGGGGACAACAAGTCGGGGACTACTCCGCTAAGGACTCCAAACACAGCGAAAACACCGACCAAAAGTGTTTGTAACCCTTTCCGGCTCATGGGATTATAGACAGAAGCGAGCCAAGAATTCATATATCCGCGTCTCCAAGCAGCAACAAGCATTAATCACCCCTCACTCAAATGGGGGAAGTTGTATTTAGACATAGCCAACCCCTGCCCCATTATTTAAGAATAAGAACAGGATCAGGCTATAACACAGCATAATTATTTTGAATTATTTTGTAGCTCAGAAGTTCCTCAAATATGCAGAAACTAAATGGTGTCGTCGCAGCCGGCCATCAAGAAACCGCACTGGCTGGGTTAGCAATGTTCCCCCTGGGGGGTAATGCTTTTGATGCAGCCGTCGCGTCCATGCTGGCTGCTTGTGTGGCTGAACCCGGGTTAACTTCCCTAGGTGGGGGAGGTTTCCTGTTGGCTCACACCCACACCAATCAGAATATTTTATTTGATTTCTTTACACAAACACCAAGCATTAAACAATCAAAAAGTCAAGTATATTTTTACCCGGTTGATGTCAATTTTGGTGGCAGTGTTCAGGAATTTCATATTGGTTTGGGTTCTATGGCCGTTCCGGGTGTGGCGGCTGGGGTGTTTAAGGTTCACCAGACCCTAGGAAAACTGCCTTTAAAGGTAGTGGCTGAACCCGCGATTAATTTGGCTAGAAATGGTTTAGAAATTAATACTTTCCAAGCCTATACTTTTAACCAGATTCTCTCCTCAATTTTATTGAGTTCCCCCGAAGGTCGGGAAATTTATGCTCCCCAAGGCTCGATTCTCCAAGCTGGTGAACGAATAGTTATGAAAAATCTAGCGAATACTCTGGAATATCTGGTTAAACAGGGATTTGAGGAGTTTTATCAGGGGGAAATTGCTCGGCAATTGGTGGCTGATTGTCATCAGGGGGGTGGCTATTTAAGTGAGGAGGATTTGAGACGGTATCGGGTGATTGAACGCCAACCGTTAAGAATTGGTTATCGGGGAAAACAGATTTTGACTAATCCGCCTCCCAGTTCCGGGGGAACGCTCATTGGCTTGGGGTTGGAACTGCTTTCGGGAATTGAAGTTGCTAATCTGGAGTTTGGGAGTTGTCGGCATCTCCATATTTTAGCGGATGTAATGAGATTAACTAATACTGTGAGAAAACAGGGGTTTGACGATCGCCTTCATGAACAGAATATGGCTGCTGAGTTCCTGTCCCCAGAACATCTACAACCCTATCTGCAAGAATTACAGGAGACCGTGAATAAGTGGGGGAGTACCACTCATATTAGTGTTGTGGATAGTGAGGGGAATGCGGCTAGTGTTACTACTTCTAACGGGGAGGGGTCGGGTTATATGATTCCGGGGACGGGGATTATGATTAATAATATGTTAGGTGAGGAAGATTTGAACCCCCACGGCTTCCACCAGTGGCGGGAAAATGTGCGACTATCCTCGATGATGGCTCCTACTTTGATTTTAGATGGCGATCGTTTAGAGATGGTGATCGGGTCTGGCGGGTCTAATCGTATTCGCACCGCCATTTTACAAGTAATCTCCAATTATCTCGATTTTGGGATGTCCTTAGCCGCCGCCGTTAATCGTCCCCGTGTCCATTGGGAGAATTATCGTTTTGATATCGAACCCGGTTTTAATCAAACCGAGATTAATCATCTGCAACTTGCGGACCATAGCGAAATTGTCCAATGGGGGGAACGGAATATGTTTTTTGGTGGGGTTAATGGAGTCGCCACTAATGCTGATGGGACTATTTTAGGAACTGGGGATATCCGACGCAGTGGCGTGAGTTTAGGGATTTAGGGAAATTAATAAGCAAAACTTATAGCTATCATCAGTTTTATCTGATTAAACATATAACTAAATAGTCATAAAGCTATTGACATATATGAGTTAAGTGTGAGATATTACAGACACGGTAGAAAAACAACTACCGGATATGTACCTCGAAAACTCAATAACGCAATCATATTTGATATGACCACTACCTTACAGCAACGGGAAAATCTCAATATTTGGGAACAGTTTTGCGGTTGGGTAACATCTACCAATAACCGCCTTTATGTAGGTTGGTTTGGTATTGTGATGATCCCTACCTTGCTAACTGCCACCATCTGTTTTGTGTTAGCTTTTGTAGCTGCACCTCCTGTGGATATTGACGGCATCCGCGAACCCGTTTCCGGTTCTCTGTTGTACGGCAATAACATCATCACGGCGGCTGTTGTACCCAGTTCTAATGCGATTGGGTTGCACTTTTATCCCATCTGGGAAGCGGCAAATATTGATGAATGGCTTTATAACGGCGGCCCCTACCAGTTGATTGTTTTCCACTTCCTAATCGGCATTTTTTGCTATATGGGTCGTGAGTGGGAACTGTCTTATCGGTTAGGAATGCGTCCTTGGATTGCTGTTGCTTATAGCGCTCCTGTAGCTGCTGCGACGGCGGTACTGTTAGTTTATTCTATCGGTCAAGGTTCTTTTTCTGATGGTTTACCGCTGGGGATTTCTGGCACATTTAACTTTATGTTAGTGCTGCAAGCAGAGCATAATGTTTTAATGCACCCCTTCCATATGCTGGGAGTAGCTGGTGTCTTTGGTGGCGCTCTTTTCTCAGCTATGCACGGTTCTCTGGTGACATCTTCTTTAGTACGTGAAACCACTGAAATTGAAAGCCAAAACCGGGGTTATCGCTTTGGACAAGAAGAAGAAACTTATAACATTGTAGCTGCTCACGGTTACTTTGGTCGTTTGATTTTCCAGTATGCTTCTTTTAACAACAGTCGCGCTTTACACTTTTTCTTAGGTGCATGGCCTGTTGTTGGCATCTGGTTTGCATCTTTAGCAGTAGCTTGTTTTGCTTTCAACCTGAATGGGTTTAATTTTAACCACTCGGTTTTAGATTCCCAGGGTAAAGTCCTAAATACTTGGGCTGATGTGATTAATCGCGCTAATTTAGGCATTGAAGCTATGCACGAACGTAACGTTCACAACTTCCCGTTAGATTTGGCTTCTACTGAGTCTAAACCTGTCAATTTAGTTGCTCCTAACATCGGCTAATTTGTAGCTAATTTGTATGTAAAAAAAAGCGTCTCCCGAATTGGGGGGCGCTTTTTTTTGTGAAAATTAACTGAAATGAAAATGACTAGAGTGTCATGCTTTCTAGTAATACCCACTGGCGATGGTTGATCATCATTTCGCTGACCAATTCAAACATTTGGCGACAGTGATTATCGGGTTGTAGGGGTAATTCTTCATTTTTTAAAACCACAGTCATTTTTATTTCTGTGTCTGTGGAGGTGGCTGTATCAAATACTACCTCTAAGGTGACTAATTGAGATATGGAAACTTGACCGATCACCTCCCTAGCAATAAGTGAACTGGGGGTTTGATAAATCAGATCAAGGTTGCAAGATTCCATAATATCTATTAATATTTCTCTGGCATCTTCAATATTGATAGCAATCACAAAAAAAGCCGTATAACGAGCCATCGAAAAACTCCCGATAATTTCCAAGTTTAATTAATACCAATAAGCAGGTTACAGCCTGTTCAGAAATCATCTGATCACCTCTCAAAGTCCCTCTCCCTCTCTGGGATCCAGATTTAGGGTGAGGGCAATCGACTGGTGAACAAGCTGTAGTGCTATATTGACTAACTGTTTTTATGGTTCCCTGATAGAGATACTGGCATTTCTGGTACACAACCCTAGAGATGAGTCATTAAGCCGGGATTATTATAGCGCTTCGGGTGTGGCTTAGTAAAAACTCCCCACCAGATTTGCTAAAATTTTCGGATTTTGATTAACGAAACTGCCATAATATGCGATGACTGAATCAGATCTAGGGAGGTTGTAAATACAGAAATGGCAGGAAAACTAATTGTATTTGAAGGTATAGAAGGATGCGGCAAAACTACGCAAATACAGCAAATTCAGCCGTGGTTAGCCGATCGCCTGTCCTTAAACCATTCCCCCGGGGGGAAACTCCACCAACCGGGGGTTCAGGTGACGCGGGAACCCGGAGGAACCCAATTAGGTCAGCATTTGCGGGATTTACTGCTTCACCATGAGATCAACGAACCTCTGAGCGATCGCAGTGAGTTATTATTATATGCCGCAGACCGCGCACAACATATCGAAACTCTGATTAAACCTCTGTTAGACCAGGGGACGATGATTTTATGCGATCGCTTTACCGACTCTACCCTAGCTTATCAGGGATATGGTCGGGGACTCGATTTACAGCAAATTCACCAAATTAACCAGATCGCGACTGGGGGTCTTGTCCCGGATTTGACTCTGTGGTTAAATGTTCCTGTAGAAGCAGGACTCACCCGGATTAAGGCTAGAAAAAAAGCCGATCGCATTGAACAGGCTGATCTAGAATTTCACTATCGCGTTGCTGAGGGATTTGCGACTCTAGCCAAAATGTATCCCCAGCGCATTGTCCCTATTGATGGAAATGGCGATCGCGATCGTGTGACTCAACAAATCCAAAATATACTCAATCAAAAACTCCTAGAATGGGGGTTAATCTCAAATAATGATGGATGCCTTTAGCGATTTAATTGGACAGGCTCAAGCTGTCGAACTTCTCAGCCGAGTAATTGCCCAAAATCGGATCGCTCCGGCTTATTTATTCGTCGGAATACCCGGAGTAGGTCGTAGTTTAGCAGCTCGATTTTTTATCGAATTATTATTACAGCCGACTCGCAAAAATCTCGTAAATTCATCCGAGGAGGACGCACATAAACAATCTATTAAACATCGAGTTGAGATGAGAAATCATCCTGATTTACTTTGGGTAGAACCCACCTATTTGCACCAAGGAAAATTGCTCTCAGCAGCCGAAGCCGCCGCCGCTGGTCTCAAACGTCGCGCACCGCCACAAATTCGCCTGGAACAGGTGCGAGAAATTAGTCAGTTTGTCAGCCGTCCGGCTTTGGAGTCTCTGCGGTCTGTCGTGGTTTTAGAGGCGGCGGAAACTATGGCTGAGGGAGCGGCTAATGGTTTATTAAAAACCCTAGAAGAACCGGGTAAATCCGTGTTAATTTTAATTGCTCCCAGCGTAGATTCTTTGCTATCAACCTTGGTCTCTCGCTGTGCAAAAATCCCCTTTTTTCGGCTATCAAATACTGATATAATTCAGATATTAAATCAAACCGGCTATGGTGAAATTTGCCGTCATCCTGACATCATAGCAATGGCCCAAGGGAGTCCCGGACAAGCGATCGCCTGTTGGGAACAATTACAAACTATTTCACCCGAACTATTAGCCAAAGTCAAAAAACCTCCCCAAAGTTTACGAGAATCTCTCGAATTAGCAGCAGAAATTAGCCGTTCTCTTGATACTCAGGCTCAGTTATGGTTAGTGGATTATCTGCAACATTCCTATTGGGAACAATACCATAATCATGGGGTTAATGGTAACAATAGCTTACCGCCAATTCCCGGATTACTTCACCAGTTAGAACAAGCTAAAAAACATCTGCTGGCTTACGTTCAACCTCGGTTAGTCTGGGAGTGTACCCTAATGGCGATCGCCAATATTTAACCATCATTTCACCCAGTCATCAGCAGCAGTTATCAATAATTACAAAATCCCTCCTAAAATACTTTTGAGGTCATCAAAAATACCGAGCGCCGCATTTAAACCGGTGCTAGTAGTATCTGCTGCATCAACCATAGTATCTTTAGTCGTCACCACCGTATCACTGGTTTGGTCGATGATATTACTAATTTGTTCCATCATATCCTTTAAACGGTTAGCAGCATCCAACAACTCCTCAATTCTACCCTGTTGAGATTCCGTAATTTCCTCAATTGTATCTTCAGCCGTTTTTTCCGCCACTTCCTGTAAGTTTTGTACCTTGTCTGTTACCCCCTCAACAATTTCATTAACCTGTTGCGTAAATTCGCTCAACACATCTTTCAGTTCAGGAATAGTTGTCCCGATAAAAGTTTCAAAATCGCCACTCCGTTCCTCAATTTCTGACTGGTGAGTTTCGATATCGCTTTTCACCTCTTCAGCTATAAACTCTTGAGTTTCCGATAAGTTTTGTTCCTGTTCTGTACTCAGTTCCCCCGCCTTTTCCTTGAGGGAAATAAACGATTCTCCCACCTGGTTAATCACCTCAACCAACTCTGGCGTAACAGCTTCAACTCGGTTATAAAAATCCGATAAAGCCGTTTGAGTCTCTTCTAATTCTTGATTGATTTCTTCCTGTCCGGCTTCAATTTTTGACTGTAATTCCCCAAGTTGATTAGTAACCGCTTCCCGTTCCGCCGCCAACTCTTCCCTCCCCGTCGCTATTTTTTCCAACAGTTCCTCAGCGCGTTCTTGTAGGCTTGACCAGTCAGTTTCCACTTCTTCCGTTATGGCTTCTAACTGTTGGCGAGAATTATCAATATGGTCTTCTTCCAAGTCAATTTTTTCTAAAAATTGAGTCATTTTTAAAACCACTTCATTCGCTGCTTGTTCTAAAGTCATTTCTAACTCCTGATTTCCATAATCTCAAATTTGGGTAATTTCCATCTATCTAGGGTTACTTAACCAAAAGAAACCCCAACTTTACTCGCTAAACTTCGCACCGAGTCTACTAAAAGTTCCATAGGTTGAATAAAGTCCTCTAACTGTTCAATCAGGGGACTAATTACCTGTCTATGACTAGCCGCATCATCTTTAGCACCCCTGAGTTTATCCATCATGTTGTCAAGGGTTCCTCTCACCTCAGACACCGCAGAATCAGTCAAATCTTTTAACTCCGTTTCGATTTTCTCCTGTAACTCATCCAGTAATTCATCAATTTTTGACTCAATAATATCACTGGTAATTTCACCGATTTTAGTTTCAAATTGTCCCTGAATTTCCGTAAAACTATTACCCATTTCTTCCAGGCGATCGCTCACCTCATCCTCAGCCTCATTCACCTGATCATTTAACTCTTCTACCTGTTCCTGAGCGCTATTTTTTGCCGCCTCAATTTTATCTCGCAAAACTTGAACAGCATCACTCAGGTTTTCTTGAGCATCCAGAAGTCGCTGTTGACCCTCCTGCAACTTTTCCTGTAATTCAGTCAGGCTATTTTGTGCTTCTTCTCCCGCATTATTAATCTCATCATTACCCGACTCTAACTCCTCTTTCAGAGCAATTAATTTTTCCTGAGCCGTCTGCATTTCCGAGCTTAATTGTTGTTGAGCCTCACCGATTATTTCTTGCCAAGTTTCCGCAATATTATTAGTTTCCTCCACCTCACTTTCTACTTCCGTTTGTTGTTCCCCAACCTCCTGCTGAAATTCATTTAAAGCATCAGCTATTTGCTCCATCAAAGCCTCAATCAAACCCTGTTTTTCTTCAACATTAGACTCTAGGACACGCACCGCATCTTTAATTTCTGTAGCTCCCCCAATTAAACTATTTAATTTATCCGGTGCTACCGAAGACATTTGAGCCAAAGAATTATAAACTTCTTCCATTGTCACTTCCCCTTAATATCTGAATAAGTACAAGCAGCATTCAACCGTCAAACTCAAGATAAAATGCCTCCCAAACTCAAAACTTGTTTGATAGTTCCGGTGGCTACCTTAGCCGCTACAATTTGCGGCAAAATCGGAGTCAGTGATGAAGTAACCGTCGCTCCCACTTTCATCATCACCATATTTTCTCCTACCTCTTGAATCATATCTGAGACCACATCATCAATAGCATCTTTAAAGGAATCCTCTAAATTGTCCTTGAGGGAGTCCTCAGCATAATCTTTGACATTCTCAAAAATTGCGCTTCCCCTTTCTTGAAGATTATCGGCTACTTCAGCCGCTTGGCTACCTAGGGTGTTATATACATCAGTCAAAACCCCCTTAAAATTACTAAAATTATCCGTGATTTCCGATAACTTATCCTGAGCCAAAACTTGGCTAAAGTCTCCCAATAATGATTCTAACGAGTCCCTATGAGTATCGGATATTTCAGTAACTAAACCCTCAAAATCTCCTTCTGTTTCTTCCTGAGTCGTTGTCACTCTTTCCTCAAGATCTGATATCGCATCACCCAAAGTTTCAAACACCCCTATAGTGGTTTCCATGGCTTGATTTATCGCTTCTGTTAGTTGCTCGAAGCTGTCTTTGAGTTCCTCAAATGTGGATTTGGTTTCATCCATACCCCCATCCATTTCAGCTAGATCATTATCTAACTCCGATTCAAATGTGCTGTAATTTTCTTCGATATTAGCTGAGGTTTCATCTAGGCTACCTTCAGCATCAGAAATACTTTGTAGGAGTTCTTCTAAGGCGGAAATTAACTCCTCTTGAGCCGAGGTAACATTAGACTCTTCAGTTTCTAAGGTTTCCACCAAATTAGAAAATGAGGTTTCCACAACTTCTGGGGTTTCTTCCAGGTCGTCACTCTCCCCTTCAAATTGTTCACAGAGTTGATCAAGTTGATCATAGGCTTGATCTAAGACATTTAACAAGTTGGTTAAATTCTCAGCCGATTCTTCTAATGATTGACCAAAATCTTCAGCGATCGCCATCGTCTTAACTCCCTCAAATTAACCTAATAAATCTCTAACTCTTGACAACACATCTAAAACTGGTCGCACCGCGTCCACCACATCATTAATGTTATCGATAATATCCCCCAATTGTCCCTCTAACATTTCCTCGGATTTCTCCCCCGCTTCTCCCAAAGCACTGAGAGCCTCACTCAGAGATTCTGCACTTCCTAAAAGCTGACTTTTCGCCTCATCAACAAATTTATTAGTTATCGTATTGATAGCATCTTCGGAAGCCGTATCTAAGGCATTTTCCATCTCGGATGTCTGGTTACTGCTTTCCGATCGCAATGTCTCAAAATCCGAGGCAATTTGTTCGATTTTTGTCTGAATTTCACCTTGTAAAGCCTCGAATTGCTCAAAAAGGCTGTTTTTCTGACTATTAAAACCCTCCTGCAATTGTTCGATTTTATTGCGAAATCCCTCCACATTAGACTTAGCAGTTTCACTTTGGGTCTGGGTTTCCGCCTCTGATGTTTGCACCTGTTGGGAAAGTTCCAATAACCCCGAATTGGTTGACTCCGCCTCCGACTCTAAATCTGATAATATCTCGGCGGCGTGGCTTTTTAACTCATCTAACTTAGCTTTAATCTCCGTTAAAGTAGATTCGACTTTTTCATCAACTTGGGTAATTTTTTCCTGGAGACTGGTTAGGTTTTCTTTCGCCGTTTCTAGTTCACTCTCTATGGCTTCGTCGGTGCTGTTGAGAGCAGCGAGCATCGTTTCAAATTGAGCCTTCGCGGTGTCGCCAGCGACGGTTAAGTTATTATCGATCGCTGTCAGAAACTGCTCAACCTGAGTTACACTGATCATGGCTCGATCTACTTCCTCAGATAAGGCTTGGGTTCTCGCCTCATTCTGTTCGATTAAATCTTCAATGGTTGCAATATCTGCCATACTAACGTCCTGCCAATTTAATGATGGGGATGGGTTGAGAAAATTGCCGTGCTTTTATTATATGCTAACTAACAGTGAGATGCCCACAATTACGTTACAATTTTTTATATAAATCAGGGCGGGTTTGTTTCATTACCATATTTATCGAGTTTTGGGCGAAAAATTTAGGTTTTTTTTAGAATTGACGAGGCAGGCAAAATCGATCATAATATATTCAGATAACTTAACTTAATCAGGGAGTGGACACCCTATATGGTGCATAACCCCCTCCAAATTATTATAATAGTTGATTGGATGAGTCGATATGTCTGAATCTAACCTAAACAAATGTGCTGTCATTAAATTGTGTATTCCCGGTGATAAACAACCAGATCATCCTGTGTTTCAGTATGATTTATCGACGGCTAAAGAAGTTGTTTTGGGTCGTGGTAAAGATGCTCAGATTGTAGTTGATTCTCTGCAATATACAATGGTATCGCGGTATCACGCTAAAATTAAGCCAGTATTAGAAGGTTCTGTGGAACTGTGGGAAATTGAGGATCTTAATAGTGTCAATGGCACTTTTATTAATGGTGCGCGTATGGCGGTAAATCATCCCCTCGAAGCAGGCGATCGCATTAAACTTAGTGAGGATGGACCCGAATTTGTCTTTGAATATCAAACCAAGCCTCAGCCGCCAACTTCTGATAATTCTCTCCCACCCATTGCGGAACCGATAATTGAGTCGGAACCTGAACCGATAATTGAGTCGGAACCTGAACCCATAATTGAGTTGGAACCTGAACCGATAATTGAGTTGGAACCTGAACCGATAATTGAGTTGGAACCTGAACCGATAATTGAGTTGGAACCTGAACCGATAATTGAGTCGGAACCTGAACCGATAATTGAGTCGGAACCCGAACCTGTAGCTGAGTCAGAAGGGGAAGAGCAAAAGAGTCAGAGTAAGATTTTCGGGATAGAAGCAGGGGAAATATCAGCGCCTGGTCGAAGTTTGTGGACTCTGAACCCAGAAGCGGATATCCGCACTTTAGGGGGACATTCTAACTCAGTGCGATCGGTTTCTTTCAGTGGAGATGGTAAAATGTTAGCGAGTGCGAGTGCTGACAAAACCATTAAACTTTGGAACCTCAGTAATGGAGAAGAGATCCGCACATTTGAGGGACATAAATCAGGAGTTAATGCAGTTGCTTTTAGTCCCGACGGTCAAATTATAGCCAGTGGTAGCCAAGATAAAACCATCAAACTTTGGGATATTAATACAGGAGAAGAAATCCAATCATTGGCGGGTCATAAAATGGCAGTTAATGCTATTACTTTTGCGCCGAATGGTGAAATTATCGCCAGTGGTGGTGGGGATAAAATCGTGAAATTATGGAACCGAGAAACTGGTTTAGAAACCCTAAATTTATCAGGACATAGACTAGCTATAACTGCTTTAGCAATCAGTCCGAATAGTGAAATTATCGCCAGTGGAAGTGGAGATAAAACCATTAAACTATGGCGGGTAACAACAGGGGAGGAAATCTTGACTATTGGGGGTGCAAAAACGGCGATTAATGCTCTGATGTTTAGTCCCGATGGTAAAAGTTTAATTGCTGGGATTGATGATAAGACGGTGAAAGTGTGGCAATGGGAAACCGAGACAGAAATCCGCACAATTTCGGGTTATAATTGGCAAGTGGGAGCGATCGCCATTAGTCCTGATGGTCAAAATCTAGCCAGTGGTAGTGAAGACAATCAGATCAAAATTTGGTGTATCTAAGATTTACAAAATGTTAAAAAATTATCCCAATCCAGGGAATATCTACTAAAATAGAGTAGGGAGTCCCAGTATAATAGCGGGCAGATTTATGGCTGAACTAACCTTAGAGTGGGTAGAAGAGGGAAGGTTGAATAGCACCAGCATTCGAGCCAACCAACCCAGCAAACATCCGGGAGTTTTCCGTATAGGTAGAGATGGGAGTCGCTGTGATTTAGTGTGCGTAGATCAGACGGTATCTGGTTTACATATCGAAATTTTTTTTAGTCCAGAGAATCACCAATTTTATCTACGATCGCTGCGGGAAAGTAACCCGCCAATTGTAGATGGTAAATTGCTACCTGTGGGTGAGGAACCCCTAAATAATGGCAGTCATATTCAGTTAGGAAATATAGATTTTAAAGTCACAGCGATCGCCGCTGGAACCCAGCCAGTGTCGGGAGGGTTAGAACTACCGCCACCACCACCGGAACCGCCGCCACCGCCGCCAGTTTCTCCGGTTAAGAAAGCATTACCCTGGTTGGGTGGAATAGTATTAATGATCGGCTTAGGATGGGGCGGCTTTTGGGTGTATAAATGGCAGGCTGCTGCACCGATCAGAAATGCGATCGCGGAGGCGGAACAAGCACGAAAACAGGGAGAAAGTTATCATCAACAGGGTAATATGGTAGCATCCCAGGAGTCTTATGAGACTTGTAAAACGGCATTAACCATAGAACCGACAACTACCGGGATGACACCTGTATTAAAATCCGAGTTAACAAGACTGTTAAAAAGTTGTGAGGATGGTCATGCTGCGGTGTTAATGAAACAGGCGAATAGTTTAGCGGAAGCGGGTTCTTGGCGGGGTGCGATCGATATGGCTTTACAGGTTCCCGAAAATACTTCTTCCTACTCGGAAGCGCAAAATTTCTTTAAGCAAGCATCTCAACGGATGGAGGAATTAGCGCAGGAACAATATCGCCAAGGTAATTATCAGCAGGCGGTAAAAATTGCTGAAGCTATCCCCGAAACGAGTCCGAACGCCGCGAGAGTTAAGCAAGAACTTTCCCAATGGGAACAGGAGTGGAATCGGAATGAGAATCACCTAGAAAATGCGAGACAGTCGTTGAATAGAGAGGCTTGGAGGGAGGCGATCGCCGAAACCGAAAGGGTAGCATTATTGGGGGAATCACCGCGACAAGATAGCGAATATTGGAAACAAAAAGTGCAACCAATTATCGATCGCGCTAATGATCAGAAACGGGAGGAAGAAAGACGCATTGCGGAACAACAGCGCCAAGAAAGGCTGAATGCGGAAGCAGCAGAAGCGAGGAGACTAGCGGAAGCCGCCAAGCGAGAAGCAGAAGCCGCCAAGCGAGAAGCAGAAGCCGCCAAACAAGAAGCGCAACGACAAACCAATCAGCCACAGCCACAGCCACAGCCACAGCCACAGCCACAGCCACAGCCACAGCCACAGCCACAGCCACAGCCACAGCCGCAGCCGCAGCCACAGCCAGAACAAACCAATCAGCCACAGCCAGAACAAACCAATCAGCCACCCGCAACCACAGGAGATAAAGTTCCTCCATCTCCTCCACCAACACCATCAGCAATTCCTGAACAGGTAGAAGGTCCTCTGCTGTGGTAATAGGCKATATTAAAGTTAAGTTTTGGGGATTCGATTATGTCTTTAAAAACTGATAAAATCGCGACTAGAATACAGGAAATTCACAGATTTTTGGGGTTGAGAAGTGACCGAGACCCGGCTTATCTGGAAATTGCCAAAACCCTGGAACAGCTAGAGTCGGAGTTAAACAGCGGAAAACTGAGGGTTAAAATTGTTAGTAGTTCCCCGAAGATAGGCGAGGGTTTTTACAATCTATTAAGCGATCGCCCTAATTTGTTAGAATCCTATGAATGGGAAACTCAGGTAATCAGCCAAACCCAACCCCAGTTATCTCCAGAATTAATTATTGTTGATGGATTAAGCGGGTCAGAAATCCAGCGTTATCCTCTTTCGGAACATGAGATTATCCAAGTGGGTCGCCATCGTAGTTGTCGGGTAAAAATTGCCAATGAGTATCATTTGATTAGTAACAAACACGCGGAAATTAAACCCATTGTTAACGGTAATATTCGCGGCTGGGAAATTAACGATCTGAACAGTACCAATGGCAGTTTTATTAATAATGCACCCCTAGAAAATCATCATTTATTAAGTGCTAATGAATCGATTTTTTTGGGTTCTGCAATACCTATTACAGGCTGTATTTGTTTACATCTGCAAGCATCACAGCCAGTTAATCCATCAATGAACAATGGAGCCAGCGCCAAGGCGTTAACTGATGTGGATATACTATATATAATCATTGATGAGGAACAGCACATAGAGAGTCATAAATCGGCAATTCAGCAAGCAATTAAAAACCAAATAGAGCATATATTTATAATTTTAGATTATCAAAAATTTGGGGATATTTATAACAGTTTAAATGCCGAATATCCTGGAGTTGAGGTAATCGATTTATCAGGCAATTTGGCAGCAAATAATCCCGGAGATATTGAAGAAGAAGTTAAGCAGAAACTAGAGAAACATTATGATTTTTTAGAAAAACTGGCAGCCAATCAGGGGGAAAAATTATTATTAAAACGTTTCAGCCAAAATATTCTGGAAAAACTAGAGGCGATCGAACAGGTTTTAGAAGGAGAAATTGAGGCAATTAAACAGAATTGTCAACAAACGGAAGCACAGCTTAGTCTTTTACAGACTAATGATTTAAAAGATGATATGAAAAAGGCTTTAAAAAAAGCTGGAGATGAGAAAGACAAGTTTTTCCGAATGCTTAAAAATGACTTAAATCAATCAAAAAATAATTTATTAGATGAGTTTAGGAAAAGTAGTTTATTCTATAAAATCCAACAGTTTACTGATGATTTAAAATCCAGCGGAGTCCAGCGGAGCGCATATTTATATGTCCGACTACAAGCAGGAGATAATCCTAATGCTACGGGTCACTATCTGCACTTAAAAGCCATTCATGTTTGTCAAACAGAGTTGATAAAATGGTCTTCTGAAGAATGGCAAAGAATTGGTAATTTTTATGGCGGTGATGGTTTAAATGGGCTGCTAAAACGTATCTATGATATCCTGAACTTTGTGCCTAATTTATCATGGTCGGAATCCCTATTTCACCCCCCAGAAGATATAGATTTTAGAAGCATATTACAGGCTTCTGTGATTGAACCAACTTTTGAGAGTAGATATAAACAACCGAGTTTGTTCGGTTATTTATTTAAAAATCTGAAAGGTCAGGTAATATCTGGTGTGGGAACTATTATGCTGATGGGTAGTTTATTTATTCCAGCGGGTGGGGATGTCAAAGGTAGGATAGTGGCGATATTGTTACCTATTTTTATGGTGACTACGCTGATATCTTATCATCAAGATAAAACCGCGAAAATCCAAGATAATACTGAAAAACTCAAGAAAGATATGAATAGCTATTATCAATCTTTCATTAAAAATGTCAGCAATAATATTGTCCAAAATATGGGCTATGCTTTAGAACAGGAAGAAAGAAGAATTAGAGATGATTTAGAGGCGGTTAATGAGTGCTATAATGCTTATTTACTCAATCGCGAAAAACATCAATTAGAGTTGCGGATGCAAAAAGACCAATATCAATCGAGCCAACGTAATTTAGAAAAAGATTTGGCGGAAGTGCAAAAATTCAAGAGACTTTAGTTATTAGTCGGGGGAGATTTTCACACCTAAGCGAGTTAAGTCTAACGCATATCCCCCAGTGACTAAATAAACGGAATCAGCATGAGTCCCGACCAAGCGGACTAAACCCCCTAGGCGATCGCGAAAAAGGCGGCCCAAGGGATAAGGGGGAACCAACCCCCAACCGACCTCTTCAGCGACTAAAATCACAGGTCCAGTGACGGTTAATAAAACCTGTAATAACTCGGTAACCGCCTGTTCCCATTGTGATTCTTCCCAGTCCAATAAATTAGCCAACCAAGTCCCGAGAGAATCTACTAAAATACAATTATCCGCCGTGGCGACAGATGCTAAAGTAGTTGATAATGCGATAGGAACCTCTAAAGTTGTCCAATCGGAAGGGCGACGATCGCGATGTTTTTGAATGCGATCGCCCCATTCCGGATCGTGATCATCAAAACCAGATGTAGCTATATAAATCACCGACTTGCGGTAATTTCTAGCGTAATTTTCCGCCCAATTTTCCGCCCACTCACTCTTACCCGATCGCACCGGACCAGTTACTAAAATTAATCTTTCTGTATCAGTCATCCCAATTTTTTGCGAATTGTCAACAGTTACCAAAACCACAGGTCAGCCAACCATGTCTAAATGGAAACTAACAACCGAATTTACATTCGATAGCGCCCACTATATCAAAGATTACAACGGCCCCTGTGGTCGCCTCCATGGACACACCTATAAAGTGCGAGTAGAAGCCACATCAAACCAACTGCATTCCTCCGAATTTTGTCCCCACCCGGTGATGGTTGCCGACTTCCGCAGCCTGCGATGGGCCAAGAAAGATGTCAGCAAAGGCGGACTTGATCACGGTCTTCTCAATGAAATATTACCCCCAAACTACGAAACCACGGCCGAAATGATTGCCAAATTTATCTATGATGAAACCAAAAAGCGAGTCCCAGAGGGAGTACAGCTAAAAGTCATGGTTTCCGAAACAGCCAATTCCTGGGTTGAGTATGAAGACGAAACCTGATTTATCGAAAATTTTGGGTTTAAAACCCCGTCGTTCTACGACGGCTTTTCTTGGTTTTTAATGTAAGACTTCAGAACCTCTAATGGTGCGCCACCGATTGAAGATACAAAATAACTAGGCGACCATAAAGATTCTTTTCCGTAGGGTTTAGGGAATCTGGCTTGCCCATATCTACGACTGTCAACTCCTTTAAAAGCAAAAACTATGACAGAAATAGAGAGTTGAGGAGGGTATTCAACTAAGGTATGAATATGGTCTGACTCCCCATGAAATTCCAGGACTTGAAAATTCATTTTTTCAGCCACTTCTCGAAAAGACTTCAGGATTAACATCAGGCTCTCCACTGTCAAGATTTGGCTACGATACTTAGTCACACAGACCAAATGAATCTTTAAATCCGAAACAGACGCTCTTTTCGTCAAAGGCTTGACATCTACCAGACTCCTAGCTATAATTAATGCACGCCAATACAATTTGACAGTATGAAGCTAAGATATCGATATCGAATTTACCCAACAGACCAACAAAAGAGATTGATGTCTCAATTGTTCGGATGCTGTCGGGTAGTATTTAACGATGCCTTAGCATATTGTCAAGAACAATACCGTGCGGGTAACAAAAAGCCTAATATCAAGGAACTTTCTCAAAGACTTACAGAACTCAAAAAAACCGAGGAGAAAATCTGGTTGGGAGAAGTTTCTTCTATTCCCTTACAACAGTCTTTAAGAGATTTAGAGCAGGCTTACTCTAACTTTTTCAAATCCTGTAAAGGACAAAGAAAAGGCAAGAAAGTTAAACCTCCCAAGTTTAAAAAGCGTAAATCTAAGCAATCCGCTAGATTTATGGATAATGGTTTTAAAATCTACCTTAATTCCGATTACATTTACATCGCTAAAATTGGTGATATTAAAGTAGTCTGGAGTAGAGAGTTACCCACAAAACCTTCTAGTGCTACCTTAATCGAAGACAGTGCTGATAGGTATTTTGTCAGTTTTGTTGTTGAGTTTAATCCTCAACCCTTACCGGAAAACCAAAATTCTGTAGGAATTGATTTAGGAATCACTGATTTTGCCACATTAAGCAATGGTGAGAAAGTTAAATCTCCTAAGCCTTTAAAGAAACAACTAAAGCGTTTAAGAAGATTACAACGTAATTTATCAAGGAAACAGAAAGGCAGTCAAAGAAGGGAAGTTGCTAGAAAGAAATTAGCTAAACTTTACGCCAAGATTTCTGATATCAGAAACGATTTTCTTCAGAAATTGTCAACTCGGATTATTCGTGAAAACCAAACGATAGTCTTGGAAGATTTAAAGGTTTCAGGGATGATGAAAAACCGAAAACTATCCCGTGCTATTTCTGATTTGGGTTGGCGCAGTTTTAGAACAATGCTAGAAGTTAAATCTGTTATGTACGGGCGTGATTGTCGTGTCATTGATAGATGGATTCCCACTTCTCAAACCTGTTCTGGCTGCGGTTTTCGCGGTGGCAAAAAAGAATTAAATATGAGAGAGTGGACTTGTTTAAATTGTGGCACATCTCATGATAGAGATGTTAACGCTGCGATTAATATTAAGGTCGCCGGAGGGCATTTGGAGACTTTAAACGGATGTGGAGAGAGGGTCAGACTTTCTGTAAAGAAAGCACATCTCAATGAAGCGTCAACCCGTCCAGCATTTCAACAATTGTCAATCTTTGATTTGTTGAAATAGATGGAAAGCCCCGTTAGCGCACGCCGGGGCGGATGTCAAAATAGGCAAAGACCTTGGTTTTATCACATGAAAGTTCAATTTAATATTATCCGGCAAACTGCTTCAAGCGCGCCGCAGGTGCAAAGTTATCAGTTAGATGTTGATCCAGCTACTACGATTTTAGATAGTCTAAATCGGATCAAATGGGAACTTGACGGCACTTTAGCTTTTCGCAAAAACTGCCGAAATACCATCTGTGGTAGTTGTTCAATGAGGATTAATGGTCGCGCCGCCCTAGCTTGTAAAGAAAATGTGGCCAGTGAAGTCAAACGCCTACAAGACATTGCTGCTGCTAATTCCAGTTATACAGGCGGCGATGAGATTCCTGTATTAACCATTGCGCCCATGGGTAATATGCCTGTAATCAAAGACCTAGTGGTGGATATGACCCAATTCTGGGATAACCTGGAAGCGGTGGAACCCTACGTTAGCACACAGGCGCGTAAAATTCCTGAGCGGGAGTTTCTCCAGACTCCTGAAGAAAGGGAAAGTTTGAATCAGAATGGCAATTGTATCCTCTGTGGCGCTTGTTATTCTGAATGCAATGCGAAGGAGGTTAACCCGACTTTTGTCGGTCCTCACGCCCTGGCTAAGGCTCAGAGAATGGTTGCTGATTCTCGTGACGCACGCACTGAGGAACGTTTAGAACAGTATAACCAGGATATTCAGGGAGTTTGGGGCTGTACCCGTTGCTACAACTGCAATACGGTTTGTCCCATGGAGGTGGCTCCTATGGATCAAATTGGTAAGATTAAGCATGAAATACTAGAACGTAAGCAGCCGTCTGATAGTCGTCCTGTGCGCCACCGTAAGGTTATGGTTGAACTGGTGAAGCAGGGCGGATGGGTTGATGAGCGTAAATTTGGCTTAATGGTGGTGGGTAACTACTTACGAGATGTCCAGGGTATTCTCAGTATTGGTCCTTTGGGGGTTCGGATGCTTTTACGGGGTAAGTTTCCGTTTAGTTTTGAGCCTTCTGAGGGAACTAAAACAGTGCGATCGCTCATTGAGTCTGTCCAAAGTTTGGAGAAGGAAAAGCCATAATTTCCCTGAACAATTAGCAGATTAAGTTAGCAGATTAAGCTACTAGGGTGGGTTAAGCAGTCTCGCATAACCCGCCCTTACTGTTACTAGAAAATATTGAGTAACTAGCTATGAGTGCATTAGTTTATCAAGGTGATTGCCTTAATATCATCAGAACTTGGGAGAAAGATAGCATTGATTTAATCTATCTTGACCCGCCTTTTTTTTCGCAAAAAACCCATAAATTAACAACTCGAGATGGCCGACAAGAGTTTTCTTTTCAAGATTTATGGTCTTCTCATCAAGAATATGGGAATTTTATCTATCAACGTTTGCAAGAAATGTGGCGAATTTTGTCGCCATCTGGATCTATTTTTGTTCATTGCGATCGCCATGCTTCACACCTGATTAGATTTTTGTTGGATGATGTTTTTAGTCCCCAAATGTTTCGCTCTGAAATTATTTGGCACTATAAACGCTGGTCTAATTCTCAGAAAGCCTTGCTACCAGCACATCAAACTATTTTTTACTATACTAAATCTGATGATTATACATTTAATTTTATTTATCGCGAATATTCGGAAACTACTAACGTAGATCAAATTCTCCAGCGCCGAAAACGAGATGAATATGGGAAGTCTATTTATGACAAAGACCTAGATGGTAATATTATCCCTAGTGGCGGTAAGAAAGGGGTTCCTCTTAGTGATGTTTGGGAAATTCCCTATTTGAATCCTAAAGCTAAAGAAAGGGTCGGTTATCCTACCCAAAAACCGCTGCTTTTACTGGAACAAATTATTAACATAGCTACTAATGAAGGTGATTTGATTTTAGATCCTTTCTGTGGTAGCGGTACCACTTTGGTGGCGGCTAGTTTACTCGGACGAAATTCTTTGGGAATTGATATATCTACTGATGCTGTCGAATTAACTAAAAAACGTTTGAGTGACCCGATTAAAACTAATTCTAATCTACTCACTAAAGGTCGCGATTCTTATAAAAATGTTGATGAAAGTGTGTTAGGACTACTATGGGGATTAGATTTTGCTGTGGTTCACAGAAATAAAGGGATTGATGCAATTCTTAGGTCTGATGTTAATGGTTGTCCTATTCCGGTTAGGGTTCAACGTAATCATGAGACTATAGTTGAGGCGGCTAACTATCTCTATAACGCCTCAAAAAATAAGAATGCTTTAGTTATGTTTTTGATTGCTATAAATGAAGGAGGCTATTTTTCGGATTTGGTCAGTTTACCCCCAGGTGTTCGGGTTATTAATGCGCCGGCATTATCCATCCTCAATTTATTAAGCCAATTAGATGGTTGAACATCGATTAAATTGGTCAAATTTCTAGGGTTATTTTACTCACAAATCAACTATTTTCTGTGGCTTTAGCTAGACGGTTAGCTAAATCGATGATATCCTCTCGACGCGCGATCGCCTTTACCCACTCGGAAGGTATTTGTTCAAAGCCATAATAAATCCCTGCTAGACCTCCTGTAACCGCGCCAGTCGTATCGGTATCAGACCCTAAATTAACTGCTGTTAGGACAGCTTCAGCATAGGAAGAACTGTTTAATAGACACCACAGAGATGCTTCTAAGGTATGAACTACATAACCATCAGAGGCGATCGCCTTTTCTGGTAAACTTTCAATTTCACCAGTCCACACTCGTTCAAACTCCGATAATTCCGACTTAAAGGGTGGTTTAGTATAAATAGCTTCAACCGCTTTCAGTCCCTCAATATAGGCGGTTTTGATATCCAGACCCTGTAATAAACCCACAGCAATACTAATGTAAATACCACAAGCAATTTGCGATCGCAGATGACCATGGGTAAGCCGAGAACAGTCGTGAACCCGTTTAATTAATTCCGCAAATTCCAGGGACTTATAACAATAAGCTAAAGGTAAAATTCGCATTAATGACCCATTACCATTATCACGAATATCTGTTCCTCCGGCTGCTATAGGTTCCACCCCTTCACGCAATCTACTAATCGCCCTGCGAGTAGCCCCACCTATATCAAACGCATTACCATAAGGTGTCCAGTAACCCTCATAAATCCACTTACAAAAAGCCTTAGCTATCTCATGCAAATTATAGCCATTACAGAGACTTTCAGCCAAACAAAAAGTCAGAGAACTATCATCAGACCAAGTTCCTGGGGGTTGATTGTAAGTACCATAGCCGACCATAGTTGTGATCGGGTTGTCTTGACACTCACTGCGGCTATAAAATTCTACCGGAACTCCCAGAGCATCGCCTACACAGACTCCCATTAAACCAGACAAAAACGGAGAATATTGCATCATTTTACCTCGGTTGACTTGCTAACATTTTGGCTCAAATTTGCCAACTTTTCGGAAATTTCAATGGTTGGTAAAATCGGATAATCAAACCTACGACATTCTGGGGGAAGACTGGCGACAGAGGCGGCGGTGCGTTCAGCAATGGCGGCTAAAGGCTCTGGCTGATTGACCAGTTTTCCGTCTTTCATGACCAACTGCAATAAGCCGATAGATGATGGATTAATACTCTCGCTTTCATCAATTAAACAGAGGCGATCGCCTTTCATTTTACCCCCTTCCATGAGTCGATAAATTTGCTTACGTCCCGGATAAGTCACCTTACTACTAGACTCTTTCATCACCGGAATACCATCAATTTCTACCAGCTTATAAACCCCATTAACCGGAGTTCCACTCACCAGTTTAGTCCCAATTCCGTAGCCATTAATAGGAGCCTCAGCCCCTTTTAAACGAGCAATTTCTACCTCGTCAATATCCCCACTAGCAAAAATTTCCACCTCCGGTAATAGCGATCGCACTTGCTTAGATAATTCTACCATATCTCCTGAGTCTAATCTTACCCCCTGCACCTGAATTTTACCAGCTTTGACCTGTTCAGCTAATCGTTGTGCTGCTTTCAGCGTGTCATAGGTATCAATTAACAAAGGTGCGCCGGGGAAATAATGGTGAAAAGCCTCAAAAGCCGCATCTTCATTTTCATCAATAGCAGCGATCGCCATTACCAAAGCATGAGCCATTGTCCCCCTTGGTTTTCTGCCTAATTTCAAAGCCGCCAACACATTAGAAGTACCATCAAAACCCGCCCCTAAAGCTGCTCGCGCCGCCCACAAAGATGCTTGGGGACTAAAAGCCCGCCGAGTTCCAAATTCCAATAATTTGGCATCAGGTCCCGCTGCATCGCGCATTCTCGCTGCTTTCGTAGCAATTAAAGTTTGATAATTTATAGTATTTAACAAGTAGGTTTCTATAATTTGAGCTTGCCATAAAGGTGCTTCAATTCGCAAGATGGGTTCATTCGCAAATACCGCCGTACCTTCCGGTACAGCCCACACATTACCGCTAAATTTTCCTTCTGCTAACACCGACCAAAAGCGATGATTAACATTACTGAAAATCCCCAAAGATTTCAGTTGTTCAATTTGAGATGAGTTAAATTTGAGGTTTTCTAAATAGTCTAATGCTTGGGTTAAACCCATAGCTATTAAGTAACCAAAGTTATCCGGTAACTTTCTGGTGAATAGTTCAAAACTGGCGGGTTTATCCTCAATTCCTTCCCCCACATAACAGGCTGTCATTGTTAATTGATACAGGTCTGTTAGTAAGCTATACTCATCAGGACTTAAAGACATAGCACGGTCTTCTGATGCAAAGTCCATGGGTTAGATACCTTGATATATATACTGTCTTTTCTAATTATATAGGAATTGGCGATGTACATCTAAACTACCCTCGCCCTATTTGAGACAGGGGTTGGGGTGAGGTGAGGGCGACAGATATCATGTAGGGGCGCGCCTCCGCTGTTAATTAGATATAACACCCAGAAGATTAATAAACCTAATAAACCCCCCCTGTGCGGTGAGGGAAATGTACGGTGCATATAATAAATCCCAGAACCCCCCCAAAGATTAACCATTAATTAAGATTTGGTTAATTTTGGCTAAATTCCTGGTCAGAGCATTAAACCATGATAGAGTAATAAATATAAACTAGCATCTACAGAAGGTTAACCGCTAACTATCACACAATGAGTTAGGTTGAAAAAATTAATCATGGACGCTTGTATTGAAGATTGCACCCCTCCGTCTGCATCGGTATTTTCACATACACATTTGCGCTTAGAGTCTACCCTACAAGAATTGTCTCTGTATGACTTTCAAGTAGATCTAGATCAAGCGGGAATGGTATTGGCTAAAATGTTTGAAACTAACCCCACCCTACCCGGAGTTATTTTAAACCATGATTGCCAGTTTATTGGTATGATTTCCCGGCGGCGTTTTTTGGAGTATCTCAGTCGTCCTTATGGTCGGGAACTGTTTTTACCTAGGTCTATTCGAGCCCTCTATAAATTTTCTCAGGTGGACTTATTAATCCTTCCCGGAAATACTCTGATAGTTGATGCAGCACGCCTGGCTATTATGCGATCGCCTGAACAAATTTATGAACCCATTATTGTGCAAATTTCCGACAGTGATTATCGCCTGTTAGATACCCAACAGCTCTTAATTGTTCAGTCTTATATTCATCAACTAGCCACCGAATTATTACAAGCACAAACCCAGGGGCAATTAAGGCAAACTGAAAAGTTAGCGAGTCTAGGTAAAATGGTGGCGGGAGTAGCTCACGAAATCCGTAATCCTGTAGGTTGCATTGTCGGCAATACTCACTGTTTAACTCAGTATTATGAAGATATAATGCAGTTAATTAACGCCTACGAACAGGAATTAATTACTCCCCGATCAACTATTGAAGAGTTAAAAGAAGATATTGATTGGGAATTCCTCAAAACTGATGGCTTGCAAATGCTCAAAAGTATTCAAGTTTCGGCGGAACAGTTGAACCACCTAGTCAACAGTTTACGCACCTTTTCCCACATGGATAATAGACAGAGGCGGGAAATGGATATTCATGAATGTTTAGATAGTACCCTAATCATCTTAAAAAACCGCCTAAAAGTCGGGATTGAGGTCATTAAAAATTATGGGAATTTACCTAAATTTTCGGGTTATTCTGGGCTGCTCAGTCAGGTATTTATGAATCTTTTGGCTAATGCCATAGATGCTTTAGAAGAGACAGCTAATCATCACCCAAATGCTGCCAAAATCTGGATTTCTACCCATGTAGCTGATAGTTGTCCTTCCCAATTGCGATCGCTGATAATTCCCCCCCCCAATTACCTAGAATATTCCCAAAATACCCAAGCATCAGAAGCCGCCCCAACCCCACAGACCCAATATATTGTCATTCGGATTACCGACAATGGCCCCGGTATCCCCAAGGAAATCCAAAACCGCATTTTTGATAACTTTTTCACTACCAAATCCGCCGAAAAAGGCACAGGTTTAGGACTCGCAATTAGTCATGAAATTATTTACGAGAAACATAGTGGTTGTTTGCATCTCCTTTCCACCACTGGAGTCGGCACCGAATTTGAGATAGTCTTGCCTTTGATTTAGGATAGAATTTCTAGGAGTATGATATAATCAGACTAAGCCGGTCTTCCCACCCACATACATCGGCGGTAAAGACTAGGCAAATTCCCCGAATAGCCTGATTAACCGGACTGGTGGTTGATTTTCCCACAACCGGGAAAACTTAACTTAAAATAGCAGTATGGCAAATTAATCAGCCGATAGATAGGAAGCGGTCAATATGCGAAGACGACAACTTTTAACTTTTGGCGCTCAACTGTGCGCCGCCACGATCGCCACATTAGGAAGCCACGGTTGGATCGCCAGAAGTGTCGCCACCACCCCTAACCCCAAAAGGTTAATCGTGCTATTTTTGCGCGGAGGAATTGACGGATTAAACGTAGTTGTCCCCTATGGTGACAGCGACTATTATCAGGCTAGACCAGCGATCGCCATTCCCCGACCCCAACAGGAAGGGGGCGCAATTCAGCTAGACCAAAACTTTGGCTTACACCCCAGCCTAAACTCCCTGCTTCCGCTATGGAACCAAGGAAGTTTAGCTTTTGTTCACGCCTGCGGTTCTCCTGACCCCACCCGGTCTCACTTTGAGGCTCAACACTATATGGAAGTCGGAACACCAGGAAATAAAAGAACCCCCGACGGTTGGATGARCYGCCTACTGGGCTTGTTACCAGGACAAAACCCCGTAGATGCGGTTAGTGTCGGTCAGTCGATATCTGCCATTCTATCAGGTTCTCAGCCAGTTAGCAATATCTCCCTAGGTCGCAATGCCTCCCGCCAAATGCCCATAGATCGCGATCAGGTGCGAGCCACCTTTGACCGACTATATGCCAATAATGACCCCCTCAGCGTCGCTTATCAGGAAGGTAGAAGCGCCCGCGATCAACTGATTAGGGAATTAGAGGCGGAAATGGTCGCCGCTAATAATGGTGCGCCTCTACCGGCTGGTTTAGCTGGGAATGCTCAACAATTAGCCACTTTGGTAGTGCGTGACCCACAGATTAGATTAGCATTTCTCGATGTTGGGGGATGGGATACCCATGTTAACCAGGGTTCAAGTCGGGGGTTAATGGCCAACCGTCTGGAAAGGTTAGGGGAGGGCTTGGTGGCGCTAGTGGATAGGCTTGGTTCGGTTTATAGCAATACCACTATTGTGGTGATGTCAGAATTTGGTCGCACAGTGCGCGAAAATGGCAATGGCGGCACTGATCACGGACGTGGTAATGTTTTATGGGTTTTGGGTGGTTCCGTGCGTGGTGGTCGCGTTTATGGGCGCTGGCCAGGTTTGTCTGACTCGGAGTTATACGAGGGACGGGATCTGGCTGTGACGACGGATTTTCGAGATGTGATTAGCCCGATTTTAACTTCTCAGTTTGGGTTAAGCGCTTCTCACCTGGAGCAGGTATTTCCCGGATACCGCCCCACTGGTAACTTTTCTGAGATTGTTTAATTGATGGAGGTTGTCCGGTGTGGGTTGTTCCCGGTCAACTAACTTATTAACTATCAATCATCAATTGATTAATTGGGCATAATATCTCATGGGATTAACAGCAGAAAATCATGATCAAATTAAACGAGTTGCCATTGTGGGTGGCACTCATGGCAATGAATGGACGGGAATTTATTTGATTAAGAAATTTGAGCGATCGCCTGAATTATTGCGGCGTTCTAATTTTGAGACTTTCACACTATTAGCTAATCCCCGCGCCTGGGAAATTAACCGCCGCTATGTTGATCGTGATTTAAACCGCTCTTTTGGGCCGCACGATTTAGAAAACACCAATTCTGATATTTATGAAATTCAGCGATCGCAATGGATAGCCAGCCAGTGGGGACCCCAAAGCCCATCTCCTATTGATACCATCATTGATTTACACAGTAGCACCGCCCACATGGGATTAACCTTAATTTGGGTGAAAAATAATGCTTTTAATCGCCAAATTAGCGCCTATTTAAAAGGCATTTTTCCCGAAATAAATATCTACAGTTGGATAGAATCTGAATCCCAACCGGAAAACCCCTCCCTGAAATCTTTGTGTAATTACGGATTTTCCATCGAAGTCGGACCCATTGCGCCAGGGATGTTAGATGCGGCATTATTCCTGAAAGCGGAAAAGGTTATTTATGCTCTTTTAGACTACATAGAAAAGTATAATCGCGGGGAAATTATGGAGAGCGATCGCACTCTGACCATATATCAGTATATCAAACAGATAGACTATCCCCGCACCGCCACCGGGGAACTCGCCGCCATGATTCACCCACAACTACAGGGGAGGGATTATCAACAGCTAAACCCAGGCGATCCGATGTTTTTACAGTTTGACGGAACCACGATTTATTATCAGGGAGAAAGCCCCGTCTGGCCGATTTTTATCAATGAGGCAGCCTACTACGAAAAAGCGATCGCCATGATTTTCACCGAACCCCAAACCATCGAAATCTACGAATAATTGATAATTGTAGGGGCGCGCCTCCGCCGTCAATCATCCATCCCCACCCGGGTTTTAATAAACCCGCCCCACCGCCGATAATTAGCCCATAATTAATTGTAGGGGCGGGTTCTGCCGTCAATCATCCATCCCCACCCGGGTTTTAATAAACCCGCCCCACCGCCGATAATTAGCCCATAATTGATWGTWGTAGGGGCKTCTGCCGCCAATCATCCATCCCCACCCGGGTTTTAATAAACCCGCCCCACCGCCGTCAATCATCCATCCCCACCCGGGTTTTAATAAACCCGCCCCACCGCCGATAATTGATAATTGTAGGGGCGGGTTCTGCGGTCAATCATCCATCCCCACCCGGGTTTTGGTAAACCCGCCCCACCGCCGATAATTAATTGTAGGGGCGGGTTCTGCGGTCAATCATCCATCCCCACCCGGGTTTTGGTAAACCCGCCCCACCGCCGATAATTAATTGTAGGGGCGGGTTCTGCCGTCAATCATCCATCCCCACCCGGGTTTGAATAAACCCGCCCCACCGCCGTCAATCATCCATCCCCACCCGGGTTTTGGTAAACCCGCCCCACCGCCGATAATTAATTGTAGGGGCGGGTTCTGCGGTCAATCATTCATCCCCACCCGGGTTTTGGTAAACCCGCCCCACCGCCGATAATTGATAATTGTAGGGGCGGGTTCTGCGGTCAATCATCCATCCCCACCCGGGTTTTAATAAACCCGCCCCACCGCCGATAATTAGCCCATAATTAATTGTAGGGGCGGGTTCTGCGGTCAATCATCCATCCCCACCCGGGTTTTGGTAAACCCGCCCCACCGCCCATAATTAATTGTAGGGGTGGTGCGTCAGATGAATAAAATTTGCCGTTCACCCGATAGGTTATCCTTCTGACGCACCCTACGAGTCACGGGGAGCAGTTAATACATCCCAAGCTGCTTGAGCCGCTTTCCAGATGCGATTACTCCACTCATTCATCTCCTCAAGCACTCCTTTCCAGTTTTTCTCAGCTTCCGATTCAATGGTTTTCACCGACATTTCCATCTGTTCTTTGGTGACACCTTGGAAGCGCTCCAGAGTAGTCCTAGCATTACGCACAGAGCGAATATAAGCCTCCCTGGAGAAATCCCCCGCCGCCTGCATTTCCGAGATAGCCAGCCGTCGGATAGCATCCATTAGTTCCTGGGTTTCCTTTTGGAGTTCATCGAGACTGGGCGGACTGGGGGTAGTGTCATCTTGGGGAACTAGGCTGCTGTCTTGATTTTGTTCCACAATAGCCGAGTCCTTGGGTAAATTTTCTTCAGTCATAGTTGATTTCTCCCGATTGATATAGTGATATGTTATCGCGCCGGACTAATTAATCGGGGTCGATCCGCATCAGGGGTTGTCCGTATTCAACAGGTGCGCCATTGGTTACCAAAATTTCCATAATTTGACCAGAAACCTCCGCCTCGATTTCATTCATCAGCTTCATGGCTTCGATAATACAGACAGTTTGACCGCTAGTGATCCGATCGCCATTATCCACAAATGGGGGCTCATCAGGAGCCGGAGAACGGTAAAAAGTTCCCACCATGGGCGATGTTACCTCTACCCATTTAGCGTCAACCGGACTAGGAACCTTTCCTGTAGCGGCAGTAGTCTGGGTGCTGCTGGCCGTTGATTCTGATAAGCGATCGCCAGCAGAAACCGTCCCTGGAGGCGACACCAACTCCGCACTAGGAAACCCACCACTGAGGGCGACATCAACAGAAGATAGCGGGCGATCGATAGAACTGCCACCTTTGCGTACCATCAACTCAAAATCACTACTTTTGAGCGTCAGTTCCGAAATATTAGTTTTATCGATGTCAGCCAGCAGTTCTCGAAGCTGGTTGAGATCTAGTTGCACAGTTGGTATATCTCCCTAAAAACAATATGGTTTAAAATTACGGGCGATCGCCCACATCATCTTACCCAGCAATTGGGTTAACACTGGAAATATTAATCGCGACCCTGATAACTATCGTTGCGGGTATCAATGCGAATGCGCTCACCCACAGAAATAAACAGAGGAACCATCACAGTTGCGCCTGTTTGTAGGGTAGCTGGTTTCGTTCCACCCGTCGCGGTATCGCCTTTAACTCCCGGATCTGTTTCCGTCACTTCTAGGCTGACGGAGTTGGGAAGTTCCACCTCTAGGACTTGGTCATTCCAGTAGAGTACATTAACCTCCATACCTTCGATCAGGTATTTAACCCCATTACCAATCTGATCAGGAGTTAGGTGGGCTTCCTCGAAGGTGTCCATGTCCATGAACACATAATCATCACCATCTTTATAGGTGTGTTGCATGGTCTTTTTCTCCAGGTTAGCCTGGGGAACCGTCTCCCCAGCCCGGAATGTCCGTTCCATGACGTTACCCGTCTGTGCGTTTTTTAGTTTGGTACGGACAAAGGCGGAACCCTTTCCTGGCTTAACGTGGAGGAATTCTACCACCCGCCACACAGTTCCGTCTAATTCAATACTGACACCTGTGCGAAAATCGTTACTCGAAATCATGGGAGCATCTTCACCTGGGCTGAACAATCGGGATTTATTTTACCCTAATCGGTACTTATCGATGGGATTCGGTGAGAGTTCTTAACAATTCTGCTAAAATCGGAAAAATTTTCCCCAAGTCCTGAAAACTCCCCACTACCATGCCAGATTTTGTCCTTGATGTCAAAAGCCTACAGGTTCAGTTTAAATCTGACCAGAGAACCACAAGCGCCGTCGATCAGATCTCCTTTCAGGTCAAACCCGGACAGACCCTAGGAATTGTCGGGGAGTCCGGGTCAGGAAAATCTGTCACGTCTTTAGCAATTATGGGGTTGCTGTCCCCGGCTACATCTCAAGTGGGGGGAGAAATCTGGTTTTGGCCAGGAAACCCCAAGGCGGATGAAGCTAATAGCAAAGATTATAGCACAGCAGCGATAGATTTACTACAACTACCAGAATCGCAAAAGCAGCAATTTCGCGGCGGTGAAATCTCTATGATATTTCAGGAACCGATGAGTTCCCTTAACCCGGTTTATACGATTGGTTTTCAATTGATAGAAGCTATCCGCCAGCATCAGGATATTACCCCCCGCGAAGGATTATGGAAGGCGGCGAGTTTATTGCAGGAAGTGAAGCTATTACCTAGTGATGAGCAAATCCTTGAGCAACTACAGTTAGAAACTCCCCCGAATGATGATATTAATAACCCACCCTCACAGCGGGAATGGCAAACTCGGGTAAATGACCAAAAAAGGGCATTTCTCGATCGCTATCCTCACGAACTCTCTGGGGGTCAACTGCAACGGGTCATGATTGCGATGGCTATTTCCTGCAATCCGACATTATTGATTGCTGATGAACCGACGACGGCTTTAGATGTAACAGTACAAGCGACTATTTTAGACCTGCTGCGAGAATTACGCGATCGCCGAGGAATGTCGATGATTTTCATTACCCACGATTTCGGAGTTATCGCGGAAATTGCCGATACAGTAGCGGTCATGTATCAGGGTAAAATCGTCGAATTAAACCAGATTAATCAACTGTTCACTAACCCCCAACATCCCTACACAAAGGGATTGCTGGCTTGTCGTCCCACCTTACAAACCCGACGGGGGGCAAAACTTCCAACCATTGCGGATTTTATGGAAGTTTTCACTACGGAAACTGGCACAGAAATTAGGGTAATTGACCATCAAGAAAACATCCCCTATGATACCCTAGAGACGGTCGCCAAGGTTCCAGAAAACCCGGATGATTCCCCGTTGTTATCGGTGGAAAATTTGCGAGTAGCATTCAAAATCCCTGGGGTTTTAGGAGGTACTCAAAGGCTATTTATGGCAGTTAATGATGTATCTTTTGATGTATTCCCGGGAGAAACATTAGGATTAGTGGGAGAGTCTGGCTGCGGTAAAAGTACGCTATCTAGGGCGATTTTACAACTGATTCTCCCCTATAGCGGTCGGGTGATTTTTGCGGGGGAAGATATTACGAATTATCAGCCTTCGGGTTCTTGGATGAATCGTTTAAAAGACTATCGCCAGCACCAGGAATTTCAGCAAAAAATGAAGTGGGTGCGGCGGGAGATGCAAATTGTGTTCCAAGACCCGTTTAGTTCCCTTGACCCCCGTTTAACCATTGGGGATGCGGTGATGGAACCTCTGTTAATTCACTCAGTAGGTAACTATAAACACAGACGCGATCGCACTGCTTATTTATTAGAAAGAGTCGGACTTAACCCGGACTTTATGAGACGCTATCCCCACGAATTTTCGGGAGGACAAAGACAACGGATTTGTATTGCTAGGTCTCTGGCTTTAAACCCGAAATTTATCATCTGTGACGAGTCGGTGTCAGCTTTGGATGTTTCTGTACAAGCCCAGGTTTTAAACCTGCTGAAGGAGCTACAAAGGGAGTTTGAGCTAACATATATCTTTATCTCCCATGATTTGAGTGTGGTTAAATTCATGAGCGATCGCATCATAGTCATGAACCAAGGCAAAATCGAGGAAATCGGCGACTCCGAGGAGATTTATCGCTATCCTCAACAGGAATATACCCGCCGACTAATCGCCTCAATTCCCACGGGAGATATCCAACGAATTGCCAGTTAATTATAATAGGTTGAACCCAGAACTTTAGTCATCAATGAAACTCATACTTTATAGTAAACCTGGCTGTCATTTGTGCGAAAACCTCCAGGAGAAACTCGAAGAAATTCAAGCAGATAGCAATAGTCCCTGTCAGTTTGACCTGGAAATTCGGGACATCACCACCCGACCAGACTGGTATGAAATCTATCAATATGAAGTCCCAGTCCTGTATAAATGTGGCGATCGCAGCCTGACCGAAGAACCCATCCCCAGACCATCTCCCCGTATTTCCGCCTACCAGTTGGAACAAATCCTACAAAAATATTGCTAAAACATTAGATTGACAACAATCATCAAATTGTGAGGAGTTTGACCCGTGAAACTCAAAGATTTACTCAACCCCAACTTATTACCCCCAGAGTATCACCCCGCCTTAGACATGGAAATCACAGGCTTGGCGACTAACTCCCACGCCTGTAAGCCGGGGGATCTGTTTTTAGGAATGCCGGGAACAAGAGTTGATGGGGGGGATTTTTGGCCAAGTGCGATCGCCTCCGGTGCCGTAGCTGCCATAGTTTCCCAGTCCGCCGCCAGCAACACCCCACCAGAGACAGACTCTGATACCATTCCCTGTGTCATTCCCGCCGCCGACATGACCAAAGCCTGCGCTGAGATAGCCACAGCATTTTATAACCATCCCGCCCAAACCCTTAAATTAGTAGGGGTGACCGGAACTAATGGCAAAACCACCACCACCCACCTGATCGAATTTCTCCTAACCAACGTTGACAAACCTACAGCGTTACTGGGAACCCTTTACACCCGTTGGCCGGGGTTTCAAGAAGTGGCGGTTCATACTACCCCCTTTGCGGTGGAACTTCAACACCAATTAGCTGACGCAGTAGGCGCAGGCTGCCAGTTTGGGGTGATGGAAGTTAGTTCCCATGCCTTACACCAGGGCCGGGTTTTGGGCTGTCCGTTTCAGGTGGCAGTATTTACTAATTTGACTCAGGACCACCTAGACTATCATCCCACTATGGATGATTACTTTGAGGCGAAAGCCTTGCTATTTAGTGATGATTATCTCCAGGGTAAGGCGATTATTAATGCTGATGATGACTATGGTAAAAAGTTGATGGCACGGTTGGGGGGCGATCGCGTTTGGAGTTATAGCGTCAGTGACCCTAGCACCGATATATGGGCAGATAGCCTCGTTTATCAACCCACAGGTATTCAGGGAGTTCTCCATACCCCCATGGGCTCGGCTTCCTTTTCCCTACCCTTAGTCGGTCAATATAACCTCTCTAACCTGTTGGCAGCCTTGGGGGCGGGTTTAGCTCTCGGTTTGGATTTGTCGGCTATGGTGGACTCTCTACCAGCCTTTGGGGGCGTTCCTGGTCGCATGGAAAGGGTGAAGATTTCCCCAGAGCAGAATATTACCGTGATTGTTGATTATGCCCATACTCCTGATAGTTTGGAAAATCTACTGAAAGCCTCCCGTCCGTTTATTCCGGGTCGGATGATTTGCGTGTTTGGCTGTGGGGGCGATCGCGATCGCACTAAACGCCCGAAAATGGGTAAAATTGCGGCGGATTTATCCGATTTAGCGGTAGTCACATCCGATAATCCCCGCACCGAAGATCCTGACCGCATTTTGCAGGATGTTCTCGCCGGAATCCCTGATCATGTTAAACCTATAGTAATTGGCGATCGGGCTAAAGCTATTCGCACCGCTATTAACGAGGCTCAACCCGGCGATGGTGTCTTAATTGCTGGGAAAGGTCACGAAGATTATCAAATTCTGGGCACGGAAAAAGTCCATTTTGATGACCGCGAACAAGCGCGAGATGCCTTAAAAAATAAGTATTCTTAACTTGACTTCTGGTGCGTCAGTCTTTCCCCCTCATCTGTTCATGATTATTCAGGGGTTCTGACGCACCCTACCCAACGACATAATCACAATCACCTTTCATAAAATACTGTTGCTATTAAAAACCTAACTTCTCAATCTGTTGTCTGGCATAATTTTCCGGTTCACTGGGGTCGAAAGTATCAAATTTTAATGATTCAAATCGGAGGGTGATAGTAGGGGGTTGCTGACCTAATTGTTTTGCCATTTGGCGTGCGAGTCCGGTTAGAAAAATATCGGCGGCGATCGCCTCATGATTAAGGCTTCCCATGGGAACATATCCCCAACGCTCAAATTGTGAAGTAATCCAGTAGGAAAAACTTTTCCAAGGGTAAGGGTCAAAATCAATGCGATCGGGAATATTGAGAGATTCACCTAAGCGGTTGACAAACTGTCCGGTCATCACCTGTCGCAGAGTATCTTCTGGCGCATCCAGATATTGTAACTGTGCTAGTCGCCGCGCTACATCTATACGATTCTGGCTTTGGCTCGCATAATAGGAACCCTCAATAATCGCTTTATTTATAGCCCGAAATGTGTTAGGATGACGCTCGATCCATTCCTGAGAAGTAGTGAAAGAACAGCAGGGATGACCCGGCCACAAGTCCCTAGTTAAAATATGAATAAAACCCAGACCTTGATTAACTGCCATTTGGTTAAAAGGTTCAGGAGCCACCATAGCATCAATTTCCCCACTTCTTAACCTGTTCACCATATTGGGCGGCGGTGTAACCACTAATTCGACATCCCGATCTGGGTGAACTTTGCTATTAGCTAGATAATACCTGAGTAGAAGATTGTGCATTGAGTGAGTGAAAGGAATAGCAATCCTAAATCCTTTCAAATCTTCGGCGGTTTTGACTTTTTCTCGATGTTTGATGGCTACTGTAATCGCACTACCATTGATGTTTTCAATACTAGCAAGTCTGATGGGAAATCGACGAGACTCTAGCCCTAAACTAATGGCGATCGGCATCGGGGATAGCATATGATAAGCGTCAAGTTCTCCGGCGATCGCACTTTCTCGGATTTGCTCCCAGTTATTCATTTTCACAAGTTCTACATCTAAACCATATTTTTCATAGAGGTTTAAAGATTCACAAATCAGAATAGGCGTAGCACAGGCGATCGGCAAAAAACCAATTCTTAGCTGAGTTTTTTCCAGCATAACACCCGACGAATTCCCTTGAGAGTTGGGGTCGGGAGATGCCGCACAATTGCTCAGAATTCCTAAAGCTGATGTACCTGCTAATCCTAACAAAAACTGTCGCCGTCTTATCGAGTGTTTAGACAACATTCGGGGATGATTTAACCCCTTAGTTACCGCGTAGCTGAGATTTACCGATAAATCCCCACTGTCCGAATTACCATCATGAAATCGACCACATTTATAGCATATTTGTGGGATTTTGTCAACTGATTTACTGGATTTATTCGTAGTTTTCATGATGGATTTACCCTAAATTTTACCGTAAATTAATTAGAGATTCATTAAGTCGTTGAGTATTGGCTCTTAACAAGGCAATACTGTCCGCATTTTGACGAGCCACCTGATTAAGACTATTCATCGCTTCGCTGACCTGCTGTAGAGCCAGCAATTGCTGTTCTGCGGTTCTCGCAATGGTTTGATTGTTGAGATACACCTGATGAAATGCTTGAGATACACCCGCAAAAGAACTCGACATATTGTGAGCAGATTTCACACTTTCACTAACGCTTAATTTGCCTGATTCTGTGACTTTTACCGTAGTGTTAATGGCATTTTGAATATCCAAAACCAGAGTATTAATTTCTGCCGCTGACTGTTTACTGCGATCGGCTAATTTACGGATTTCTAACGCCACCACCCCAAAACCCAACCCCTGTTGTCCCGCGCGCACCGCTTCCACAGAAGCATTTAAGGCTAGTAAATTGGTTTGATAAGCCAGGTTACTAACTGACCGAGCAATATTGTTAATTTGCAGGGATTTCTCACTTAATTCGAGGCTACGATTAGCGATCGCTTCCACTGTTTGACGCAGCAGTTCCATTCTATCTAAAGTTTGTTGAACTGCGTCACTGCCTTTTTCCGACAAACCCAAAGCGCGATGAGCTTCATCAGTGGCAATTTTCGCCTGTTCTGTAGAATTCTGTACTGCCGCATTTAACTCATCAATGGTCGTAGTAGTTTGATTAACTGAAGTCGCCTGAACTCCTAAGCTGCGTTCCTGTTCTTCTAAGGCGCTAGTAATTTCTAAGGAAGATTTAGAAATTTGCGCCGTTTCTCGGTCAATAGTAGCCGAAATTCCCAAGCCAATACTCAGGACAACTACCGCACAAATGGCTGTACTGCCAAATATTAAAATTGTCAGCCACCTTAACAGGTTAATTTGCCGATTTTGTTGGTTATTCAGTTGCTGTCGCTTGGTCGCTTCAAAACCTCTCACCAATTGTTCTAACTGGTCTGTAATGGCTTGACCTTCCGCTTTTTGTAAGACCTCAGTCACTTTTTCTGGTCTCCCTAATTGCACGTAGGAAATCAAGCGGCGATCGAACTCATTAACCTGATCACCAATAGCAATGATCCGATCTAATGTTTGGCGCTGTTCCGTTTCTTGAATTCTGCTACGCAAATTTTCCGATTGTTCATAAAAGAGGGTATCCCATTCTTCGTACTCCTCCAATTCTCTGGAGTCCCTACCTAAAATATACCCCCTAGCCGCCCGCTGCATTGCTACAATACTAAATGCTAGATTATTAACCTCTTCAATTTCCCCATAAATTTGATCCACATTTTTAACTTGTTGTTGCACCGGCTGAACACCGATAAAATAGACCAAGCCAGCAACTATTAAAAATAGGATTAACGGAATCAGATAACCTTTAAAAATTCTTTGGCGCAGGCTACCTTGTTGGAAAGAAAATAGACTCCAAATGCCTTTCAGCATGACTTAATTACCCCATTAATAAATAGATGAAATGCTTGGGGAGGATTTCCGATGCCTTACTTTCAGTTTCTGAATTACAGCTAACCGTAATTCAATAGATTTTTACCTAACTAGGTTTAGTTGGTTTCAGTAGTAGTGATGCGACTAAAGCCGCCGTCCCTCCTATTAGTCCTAAAATTAACCAAACACCGAGGCGACGACCTTTTTGAAAGGCGATCGCCGCTGCTACCCCTCCAATCAAACAGTGGCCACTCAGCAACAAATAAAGATTGGGGTCAATGGGAAAATCTGACATAGAACTTGTTAATTACAAAGCAACCAGGGGGATTTCGATTAAACTGGTCGCCATTATATAACACCTGTTGATATTTGGTGGATATATCTTAATAAATCTAGGCTGACATAACCACTATTTAAGGCTGTACCGGCGATCGCTTCACAGGAAAGATCCGGTTCCCCCAAATGATTGATTACCAAGGAAGCACCTAAAAAATCTTCGTTTTTTGTATAATTATTTACAGTAATAATCGTCGTTAACCCCATGGCTCGCGCCGCCAGTAACCCCTGTCGGGAATCTTCGATCGCCACACAATCGTTAGCGGTCAACCCCAATTTTTCTAATACATAATTGTAGATATCTGGCGCGGGTTTTTTGTGGGGGACAATATCTCCGGCCGCAATTACTTCAAACCAATGGGGGTTTAAGGTTTCTTCCAAAAGTGCGATCGCATTAGGAAAAGCGCTCGTAGTAGCGATCGCCAATCTCACCCCCTCCCCCAGCGCCTCCGTGATTAATCGCTTCACCCCAGGACGCAGGGGAATATCTCCCGTCGCTAATAACTCCCGATAATGGCGAGTTTTAGCTTCGTGAAGATCTGCAATCCACTCATCCAAATTATTGGGGAATTGACCATCAGGATGGTAGCGTTTGATATAATAATCTATACGCTCCTTACCCCCCGAAACCGTCAATAATTCCCCATATAATTCAATAGACCAATACCAATCTAAACCCGCTTCAGCAAATGTTTGATTAAAGGCTAATCTGTGACCATCCCTTTCCGTTTCAGCCAGGGTCCCATCCACATCAAAAATAATTGCTTTTAGATGACTCATTGGTGCTAAAGTTGCGGTTTGACAATTTTTTGAGGAATTTCTGGACAGCGATCGCTCCCTTTCAGATCATACCCCTGTTGTTTCAGTTCATCCACAAAATGAGTCGGATCAGCTTCTACTTCTGGACGGTTTTGGGTGTCCGCCGTCGGATTAGCCTGTTGTTGCTTTCGCAGATGTTTTAGTTTAGCTTTTCTGCCCATTTTTAACCGAGTATCTATGTTAACTATGATTGGTCAGTTTTCGAGCCCGTAATTCTTTCGCGATCGCCTTCAAAAAATCTATCCAAATCAATCGCCTCATCCCCTTTATCTTCCCACAGATTCAGCATTGACCCCAATTGTAGCCAAATCAATAAAGCCGTAGGAAAAACCACAATAGCCCCCCCCACAGTAGCCAACCAGTAAATCGGAATAAACACCAGCAAACTCGAAGATACAGCCACAAACACACAAACCGACATAGCTACATAAGCCACCTTAGCATTAGGAGTTTTATAGTTAATCCTATTTTTCCGGTCAGCCTGTCGCCAAACTGCCACCTGATATTCTAACATATCCTTAAAAATTAGACCCAAGATAATCGAGAATATTGTAGACGCAATCACCACAATATAAATGGGCTCAACCACCAAATTTTCCGAGTTCATAGCCTTATTCAAATTCCCCAAATAACAGCCAGACTGTAGTATAATATAAAACGTAACTTTTAGCAATTTAGCTTTTATTCAGGAGCGATCGCCCCTAAAGTTTCCCGTTGTGGTTGAGACACGAAAATATTACCCTGATCATCAATTTCCAAAGGAGTATCAGGAAAATCACTTTTAGTTAAACGTCGCATTAACCCCACAGTCCGCAAAGAATTATCCAGAGACGGAATCCCTTGGCCATCAAGATGAACCGGAATAATTCTACCCTCCACAAAATTACCCATCACATCAAGTTGAGTTTCCAAAACCAGAGAATATCCCA
>NZ_PKGG01000343.1:0-3509 GCF_046480465.1 Arthrospira sp. PCC 8006 | reverse complement strand
ACCATCTCGAACACAATTTTGGCCATGACAAGCAGCATCTTTCTTCCTTGCTCCGGACCATCAACATCCTCTCGCTGCTCTTCCACACCCTGCAGGAGTTGCTCGATAACAAGTACCAGTTGCTACGAGCGCACTTACCGAAGCGCCAAACCTTCTTTAATGATTTGCGCGCGCTTACCCAGACTGTACTTCGACAGTTGGGACCACCTTCTGACCTTTATGCTTGAGGGTCTCGAGTTAGACATCCCACCCGATAGCAGTTGAATTTCCAAAATGAGAATTGCTGCTATGGGGTTAATGGTGCTTGACAAACAGTGATGGAATATGAAATAATAACGGATTGTCTGTATAAATCTGGCTTGGATCAGGTTCAGATATTGCTAAATGCTAGTGGTGAGCGATCGCGCCTTGTGGAAATGGCAACCATAAACAAACAGGCGATCGTCTACTGTTGGCTACCTGTACGGCAACTTTACTAACAATTCCATGACTTACGCAATTATTGAAACGGGCGGTAAACAAGTGCGGGTAGAACCGGGTAGGTTCTACGATGTTGAATCGCTACCAGTAGATCAAGATGAAAAACTAACCATCGAGAAAGTGCTGCTGGTTCAGCATGATGGTAACGTCCATATCGGTCAGCCTCTAGTAGCTGGGGCGATCATTGAGGGGACAATTGTGCGGCACTTCCGCGATCGCAAAGTTATTGTATATAAAATGCGACCCAAGAAGAAAACCCGCAAAAAACGGGGCCACCGCCAAGAAGTAACCCGATTGATGATTGATTCAATTACTCTCAACGGGGAAGTTTTGGCCAGTCGCGAACAGTCAGAAAGCCCAACCTCAGAACCCCAGGCCGCGACAGCAGAATAAATTTGGAGTTGGTCCTCAACTAAAGCAAACTAGAATTATAAGAGCTTAATTTAATCACAGATTAGTTGAACCAATTAGGGCGATGCGCTACAATACCAAGTATGGTGCGAGACCTTCGGGTATGAAATAGAGCTGAAATGGGCGAAATAACTACCCGGTGAGGACTTCAACCCCTTGGTTGATTGGGTCGCATCCCTGACCATCCCATAACACAGCCTRATTTTTTRGCCAACCTTCGAGACTTCCAATATGGCCAGTCAGGTGAAGCGTCTAATCAGGTCTAAGACTGCCCGCGCCATGCTGACATGGGCGCATTATCGATTCAAACTAACCCTGAGACATCAAGCGGAAATAACTGAACAGTTGTAGATGTGACCTAAGAATACACCAGCAAAACCTGTACTCACTGTGGTCATGTCCATTCCCAGCTAGGTGGCTCAAAAGTGTTCCGATGTCCGGAGTGCGGGTTCACTCTACCACGGGACTGGAACGGTGCTTTTGGAATCTTTCTAAAAGCTTTGCGGGATACCGCCTCTGTTACCTTAACGGGTAATAGTGCTATCGTCGCATTGTCCGGGAACAACCGGAAAAATGTCGCGTAAATGTATCAGATCAGGTTAATTAGGAGAAGATCATGGCTCATAAGAAAGGAACAGGAAGCACCCGTAACGGTCGCGACTCTAACGCCCAGCGTTTGGGAGTCAAACGCTATGGCGGTCAAGTAGTCAGTGCAGGTAATATCCTCGTGCGTCAGCGCGGCTGTAAGTTCCACCCTGGGAACAATGTAGGCATTGGCAAAGATGATACTCTATTTGCCAAAGTAGATGGAGTTGTGCAATTTGAGCGCCGGGGGAAAAGCGGCAAGAAAGTCAGCGTTTATCCCGTAGAAGTGGCATCCTAGCCATAGTAGGGCGGGTTTCCCACCAGCCTCGTCAGATATTTTTTCCATAACCGGACTCCATAAGTGTCCGGTTTTTTCAGTTTTCGGGGAAATATTGTAGTCAGCACCCCCGCCTGAAGCACGGGGGCTTCGTGCCTCCCGCAACAGAATAGCTGACCAGCTATAGCCGTAACTGGCTACGTTCAGAGCAAGAGTTAAAGTTCCTACCCTGGAATGCGTGCTAGTTCCCGGCTCTAGAACCGAATCGTTAAACAGTTTTAAGGGGTTAAGACAGTGCGATTTGGAGAGACTCTTCCTGTTAGGCAATTCACTGAACAACGATTGACAAAGGTCAACAATTGCGTTAAGCTAGACGAGTACACAGCAAGCGAGTTAAATGCCGAAATATATAGCACAAGACAGAACAGTTAGGACGTATAATGGCAAGGATATCTACAGAAGACCCAAAAAGCCAGCCCCCTACAGTTACGACCTTAGACAAAAAGTTATTAATGCAATTGAACTAGACGGTATACCCAAAACAGAAGCCAGTCAAGTTTTCCATGTCAGCCGGAACACCATCAATCTCTGGCTGCAAAGAAAAGAACACACCGGCGACTTCCTCCCTAAACCTAATCGCCCACCTGGTCATAGCCACCAAATTACCGACTGGCAAAAATTCAAGGCTTTTGCCTAAGAGCATGGCGACAAAACCTCCGCTCAAATGGCTGAACTTTGGGATGACGACATCTCTCCTCGCACCATATCCAGAGCCTTGAAGAAAATTGGCTTCACCAGAAAAAAAACTTACGGCTACCAAGAACGTGATCAGCAACAGCGAGAGGAGTTTATTGCTCAGATTGAACATATGGAGCCACAAGAAGTGGTCTACCTCGATGAAGCCGGCATGAATAGTCAGGACTCGGATTACCCTTATGGTTACTGCGAGGAAGGAAAACGCTTCGATGCCCTCAAATCCGGGAAGAGGCAGGGCAGGGTGAGCATGATAGCCCCATGGTGTCATTAACAACTCTTAGCCCCCGATCGCTTTGAGGGTTGTTGTAATCGGACAGTGTTTGAGTTGTGGTTGGAGTTCATCTTAATTCCAACACTGAAGCCAGGTCAGACTCTAGTGCTAGACAATGCAACGTTTCATAAAGGGGGACGGATTCCTGAGCTAGTGGAGGCGGCTCAATGCCGTTTGCTCTATCTACCACCTTATTCGCCAGACCTCAACAAGATAGAGAAATTTTGGTCGTGGTTGAAAGCCCGCATTCGCCATTGCACGTGAGCAGTTTGATTCTCTCGATGATGCCATGGATTCCGTTCTCCAAGCTGCGTCCTAACCACCTTGACTAATGCTATACCCCTTCTTTTCCCCGTACTCTTTTGATCGCAGCGTATCAACCTATTTCGCTACTAGAGTATTACGATGGTTCAAGCCTGACATTCGGTTTCCCTAATCATGGATGGTTGGCAGTGGTCGCCTCTGGTAGTAGGTTCTACTTCACGCCTTCCGTTCCCCGCTTCAGTCTGACGGGTGTGAACCTTGAAACTGGGGGTGGCTACCGCCGTTACTCTCAACTTCCTGCTGTACATAACACCAGCGTTGGTATTGCACAGTGAGGAATGATTAAGAGAACGGAGGAAGTTGTCCATGCTTCAAATAATAGATAAGTAAGCGAATTGATTTGTACAACATCTCAGTGGACTTGGAATCACACAAAGTTTTGCGATGTAGCCTGGCTAAATAGTG
>NZ_PKGG01000021.1:0-41998 GCF_046480465.1 Arthrospira sp. PCC 8006 | reverse complement strand
TTCGACAGCTTTGTGGTTTGGGGGCTACTCAAGTGCAATCTGGAAAGGCTGATACTCGTAGTAGTTTCACAGGAAGCAAAGAGGCGCGATCGGTGTTGCATCAGTTTGTTGTTCGGGCAGTCGAGAGGGGGACTCATCGCGAACAGAAACCGGGTGGGGGTGCGATCGCGACAACCCCCTACGATTGCCTACCAAAATCCCCAGAGGCTCATTCGCTTAGAGTTTATTGGGTAACTAGAGCATACCACAAAGGGAACAAAGTTTCTGGGGCGGCGTTGAAAGCAGCAAGGAACGCGACATCCAGAAAGCTGGCTGAGACTTTGTTTAAGGCTCTGTGGGATATGCGGTAATAATCCCCATATAATGCTCATATCAAACTTGTACCCCGATCCAATTCCCTAGGTCGGGGTTTTTATTGGTGAAAGTTTGGGAATAAGATAGAAAATGCAGCCCGAAATATAGAAATGGTCGGCATGGGGCATCGGCACGACCTTAAATGGACACAGAGGGAAGATAAGACTGGCTTGCAAGCACATCGAGCGCGAAGTGTCAAGAATCACCGTAGCTTCAGCCCGGTGAGTATGTCAACTAAAACCCAATTTTGAATTAGGTTGTTGACCTGTTCGGGTATTTCATCATGGGGACAGTGACCAGCATTTAAAAAATATTCCGTCAGTTGGGGGTAATATTCACGAAAGCGATCGCTTCTCGCGCGACAGTTCATCCAAGGATCTCCTTCTCCCCATAACATCAACAGTGGACAGCGAAGACGCGATAATAAAACATCTACCGGATCTCCCTGACGACTCTTAAACACCGATGCAAATACCTTAGCCGCGCCGGGAGTGCAGGAAGGACGATATATTTCCTCCACCAGGCGATCGGTAACAGCACTTTGATCCAAATAAACTTTTTGCAGAGTTTTCCGAATTACTGAACGTCGCCTAGTCCATTGGAAAACCAAAAAAGTCGTCCAGTCCTGAATTAGGAGCGATCGCATCATTCTCGAGGTCTTTTGTTTCCAGGTAGGCGGTTCTATCTTAGTCTGAGTATCCGAAAACGGACCCGCACTATTCAATAAAATCAACCCCGCCACCCCATCAGGATAATCCGCCGCCACGCACAGACTAGCATAACCCCCCAACGAATTACCCGCCAAAACCGTTGGCCGTCCGATCACCTCGGTCATAAAATCATGAAGCTGATCGCGCCACAACTGTCCAGTATATTCCCAATCAGGTTTAGCCGATCGCCCAAACCCTAACAAATCAATAGCCCACACATCAAACTCAGAACTTAATCCCTCAATATTCTTGCGCCAGTGGTCTGTCGATGCACCAAACCCATGCACCAACAATAAAGAGGGGCGTTGGTCAACCTTTGTCGTTGCCACATCCTCACCCGCTGAACCTCCTCTGACATAATAAATCAATTGATCGCGCCACTTCCAATAAGTCCCCTCATAGGAGTTCGAGTCAGTTACTAAAGTAGTTTGCATTTTACTTAAATTCGTTGATTTTATTGGATGTTATACAGCAAAGATTGATTAATAACCACTTATTGATTCTCTCCAGGTAATCCACGCCAAGGCTGGTATTCTTCCAAATCAATCTCATCAAGAGTTGGTCCCTCTGAAGGATCAACCGTCATATTTGGATGTTGCACCACACAAGCAAGATGAGCCCCTTGTAAACCCCGTTTAATCCGTTCTGGAGTTTCTGCAAACAGCACAAATAGGGGGTAAATATTTTCAGCCTCTTGGGAATACAAATAACTGTAATGATGAGGCATCACCCATTCATAGCCACTATCCAAGTAAACCTGAGTTAATCTCCACCGCCTCAGTAAATCCGAAAGATCTTCGTGGGGTTTATGAATAAAAATCAATATTTCCGAGCCGACTTTAACCTTCCATTCTGGATCGCACATCAACACCGCAATATCACAGGGAAGACAAACAGCTTGATTTGGGCTAATAGTAATATGATTATGCCCCGCATAGGAAACACCATTGCGTAACCTGACAATAGGTAGCGGCAGAGTGATCAAACTTTCTTCCGGGCGGCGCAGACTGGGAATCATTTCCCAATAAGGTCGATGCTGTTGCAAAAGATTAATCATTGTATTTGCATAGCTGTATTCAGACAGCAAAGTTTCATAATGGGATTGTTGAACTGGCATTTTTTAAAAACCTGGTAACATCTTTTCCGACCACAGGAGAAATTCATTTCCCCGGCGATTTGGTGTCGTAGCACTTATAAACTCTCAAACACCTTAAACATTGGCAGATACATCGACAGCAGTACAGAAGCCACAATACCCCCTACTACTACAATCATTAAAGGTTCTAGCGCACTGGTTAGAGATTTTACCGCCTCCTCAACTTCCGTTTCATAGAAAGCCCCTACTTTCATTAACATTTTATCAAGTTCCCCAGATTCTTCTCCGATCGCAATCATTTGAATTGCCAAACCTGGGAACACATTTTCTTCCTGTAAAGCCAGACTGATTAATCCCCCCTGTTGAATCTCATTTCTGGCATACTCAATGGCATTAGCGATCGCCTGATTACCAGCTACATCGCGGACAATTTCCATAGAGTTCATAATCGGCACACCCGAACGAGTCAGACTACCAAAAATAATACAGAAACGCGCCACCGCTGACTTTTCCAGAATCGCACCAAACAGAGGCAGTTTCAAGTAAATCTTATCAAAAAATAACCGCCCAGAGTCAGTTTTATAAGCCACCGTATAGGCAAAATAAATACCAATCAATCCTCCAATTACTATAGCTTGGGGAATAGGTGGCCAAGTCGTACAAAAAGCACTAATTTTGAGCATCATCACCGTAAACAGAGGTAACTCCACCCCAATTTGCTCAAAAATACCCGAAAAGGTAGGCAGCAAAAATGTAGCCATACCAAAAAACACAGCTATCGCAATAAACAATACTGTTTTCGGATAAGAAGTTGCCGACTTAATCTCACTCTGAGTTTTATGGTTTTTTTCCATCATCACCGCCAGACGTTCTAGGGTTTCATCCAAAACCCCCCCAGTTTCTCCCGCCCACACCATACTCACAAAAAGCTGGTCAAACACATCAGGAAACTTCCTCATTGACAATGATAATTCCTCCCCCTCCTCCACATCAGCACGCAGAGTATTAATAGCCCTTTTTAGCTTGGCATTTTCACACTGTTCTCCCAACACACTTAAACAGCGAGCCATCGAGATACCCGCATTAAACATAGCAGCAAACTGACGGGCAAAGATCGCCAGATCCTTAACCGTAATCGATGCCATCGCTACATTAAGGTCTTCCTCTAATTTCTTGAAGTCAAAGCCTTGTTTTCGAGAGTGGCTTTTGACCATCTTATTAGTTGTCATATCTCACCTCTACTGATATAGATATAATTGTCTACTTGGACCTCTCCCATAGCACACCACATTCGCAACTATAGCAATCCGAAAAAAGGTAGTGACCAACCCCACTTGTATGAGAGAGTACAAGCAGGGGGAGCTGAAAAACTTTCCCTTGTGAGGATGCTTACCTACCTAATTTTGTGGGATTATGCTTTCACCTTCTGACTCTTACCAGCCTTAGGCTGAGGACCAATGAGCCGTTCAAGTTCATCAGGTTTAGAACTCTTACTCATAGCAGCTTCCCAAGTAACCTTACCCTCTTGATAAAGTTGTGCTAAAGACATTTCCATAGTCCGCATTCCCAATTTAGCCCCCATTTGGATCTGGGAGTAAATTTGAGAAGTTTTTCCTTCCCGAATCAAGTTACCCATAGCCGGAGTATTAAGCATAATCTCCATAGCCGCACAACGACCGCCGCCAATTCGCGGTACCAGGTTTTGACTACAAACCCCCACCAGAGAACCCGACATTTGCGCCCGCACCTGGGGTTGTTGAATAGGGGGGAATACATCCAGCATCCGGTCTACTGTTGCCGAAGCCGAGTTAGTGTGCAAGGTTCCAAATACTAAGTGACCCGTTTCTGCCGCCGATATTGCCAGACCAATAGTTTCCAAATCCCGCATTTCCCCCACCAGAATAATATCTGGGTCTTCACGCAAAGCCGCTTTTAGAGCATTAGCAAAACTCTTGGTATCCTCACCCTTTTGGCGTTGGTGAAACAAACTCTTAACATTAGGGAAAACATACTCAATGGGATCTTCCACAGTCAGGATATGTTCTGAGCGTGTACGGTTGATCAAGTCAAGTAAAGCCGCCATTGTGGTAGTTTTACCCGAACCGGTCTGTCCCGTCACCAGAACCATACCACGAGGTCTTTCCGTCAAATCTCGCAGGATTTGGGGAACCCCCAACTTATCAGCATTGGGAATTTGGGAAGCCAAAGCTCGCATACAAGCGGCCCAGCAACCCCGTTCCCGATAGACATTGACCCGGAACCGAGCCAGTCCCTTAACCCCATAGGCGCAGTCTAGTTCCCAGTTTTGCTCCAACTGCTTACGCTGCATATTATTGAGCATCTGGAAAATCAAAACCTGCACCTCTTCAGCAGATAGAGTTTCTCCAAATTGGGGTTGTGGAGTCAGTTTACCGCTGACGCGGTAAAAGATAGGCGCTCCTGCTTGAATGTGAATATCTGAGCCTCCTTGTTCAACCAAAGACTCCAGAACATCCTCAATCATCAAACCACGCATAGATAAACCTCCAATGGAATTTTGGTTGTTAGTTGAAATCGATCGCTTAGGATGATCCCAATATACCCAAGGGGTAACATAGCCAGAATTTTTCTCTAATCCTTAGCCACCTCCTTATATTGTGAATGATTTTTTGTGGGATTCATCAAATCCTCTCCGAGAAACCCCCATATCGGTACAGGTGGGGGAGGGATAGGAGCCCTGGTTGAGTAGGGTTTGATGCCCCCAAAACCAGCAAGCCAGTATTTCTCGCGCTTCACGAGACTTTCGTGGTGAACTACGAAAAGACCATCAAAGGCTCCCTACATCGCAAACCGAGGAGTCAAACAATAGGGACAGTCCAACCATTCCGGCTTTAATTCCGCCCCACATCCTTTACAGGTCAAACCCTGCTTTCGTTTAGCCTTCAACTCTGATTCCAGAGCCGAATCTGTAAAGGTCACCCGTTCGACCTCCTCAAAAGTTGTATGGCCTTCACGCACCAACTGCAAACTGTAGGCTAAGAGAGTTTTCATCCCTTCCTCAACAGCAGCCTCCTTAATTTGTTCAGTGGGCGCTCCCTTAGTAATCAGAATTTGCATCCGCTCCGTTACTTTAAGGAATTCATAAACCCCAACCCGGCCCTTATAGCCTAGACCACCACATTTTTTACATAACTCGCCGCGATCGCCGAGTTCCCGGCGTTGATCTGCTGGAACAGTATTTGCCTTATAGAAAGTAATACCCACCTCCCCAGAAGCAGAAAGACCATAACGACCCAATTCTTGGGGAGTAGGGGTATAGGGTATACGACATTCAGTGCATACCCGCCGCATCAAACGTTGAGCCAGGATACCCAACAGAGCCGCAGAGACCATGAATGGTTCAACTCCCATCTCATCCAAACGAGCGATCGCCCCCGCCGCGTCATTAGTGTGAAGAGTAGTTAATACCAAGTGTCCAGTCAGAGCCGCTTCAATAGAAGTTTTTGCAGTTTCCAAATCCCGCGTTTCCCCCACCAGCAAAACATCAGGGTCTTGTCGCAAGAATGCCCGCAGGATATTAGCAAAAGTCAAATTTTTCTCTCGAATCACCTGACATTGGGTAATACCAGGTAAAGCATACTCAATGGGGTCTTCCGCCGTACTAATATTAATACCCGGATCATTGCGCTCTGCCAAAACCGAATACAAAGACGTAGATTTACCAGAACCCGTAGGTCCTGTTACCAAAATCAACCCAAAAGGACGACTAGCAGTTTCCCGGACCATTTCCAAAGTTTCCTGGTCCGAGATCAACTTATCCAAACCCAATTGAGTCGAAGAACTATCAAGAATCCGCAGAACAATCTTTTCCCCATAGCGACTCGGCAGGCTATTGACCCGAAAATCCACCGTCCGGCCCTGATAAATCCGACGAATCCGACCATCCTGAGCTTGGCGACGTTCAGCAATATCAAGATCCGCAATAATTTTAAAGCGGGAGGTAATAGCAGAAACCACCTTTTTCGGGAAAGTAAAATACTCCTGCAAAACCCCATCTTTACGCATCCGAATCCGCATATCATGCTCTTGAGGTTCCACATGGATATCGGAAACCCCCTCCGACAGAGCTCTAGCCAGAATCACATTCACAGCCTTAATAACTGGTGCAGTTTCCGCCTCTTGTAGTTGTGCATCGAGGTTCATGTCCCCCATGTCCTCGGAGGCTTCTACCAGTTCTACATCCTCAAACTCACCCTCACCAAACTGGAGTTTTCTTTCCTCTTCCCGAGCCGCTTCTACTTGCTTGCGCTTAACTTCCTCCTCACCGTAGGCTGTGATCAGTTTGTCATAATCTTCTTGAGTAATCACCCGTCGCTCTAGCTTAAACCCTTTGGGACGCAGGATTTGGTTTCTCAACTCATCCAAAGCACTCAGGTTATCTGGATCAACCATTGCCATTAAGACAGAGGCAGGTGTAGCCTCTGAGATAATTTTCAAAGGCACAAAACGATGCCGTTTGCAGGTTTCAATAGAAGTTTCCAGATTTTTGATGATTTCTTCTAGTTCAGCCACCGAAATCTGATCTATTTCTAGGTCAAAGGCTTCAACCCCATAGACAATTTTTAACTCAAATAGCTGTTGCTTTTTATAGTGACGGGCTAATTCCGGGGGCAGAGGTTGACCAGTAATCGATTCGAGAACCTCGGTGAGAGGTTTGCCTCCACGAGAGTCCTGAATAGCTTGCTGTAGTCGCTCAGGGTCAATATACCCTGACTGAATAAGTTTATTACCAAAGGGAGTTGCACTTTGAGCAACAATAGAGCGTCGGGGGGATGATGTATTGGTCATAGCTGCAGTCAAGTCCTTATGTCTAGGCTTCCCCAAAAAGTTGGGAAAGTTTCTTGGGTGAGTATGGAAGTATCACTGTTGATTTACAGTTTAACCGCTGCTGCTATATCCACAACTAGGGACTGAGGACATTCGCCCTATTTACCTGGTGCATTAGCTCAACTTGCCAACGGGTGAATATGTTTTCCTACCTCCATCGGTGATAGCTTGATTTTCACACTTCTCGCCCTAAAGGGTCGAGGATTCTTCGTTCATAGACTTAACTTGCTCTAGCAGGATTACTCAAACCAGAGTAGAGGTCAAATCTCCCCAAGGGTTTGGATTTATTATCCAAGTTCCCACCTGCCCCGTGGTACTCAAGACAATTTCTTTGGTAAGGTAACTGATCGCCGGGTAATTGTGATTATATGCAGCCGAGGGCATGAAAGTTTGACCAGGGGGTGATTTGAGGTATTTTAACCCGATTTTATAGCTGAACGAATCGCACCTGTAGTATTAAAATGGATCAAGAACACGAAAGCACGTTAACGGAGAGCGGAGTTTTCCCTAGGCTGTAGGCTTAGGGATGCCGTCGCTCGATTTTCTATTATGGACGATAACAAGCAGGAAGACATGGTTCCTAATTCGACAAGTGACAAAACGGATGAGACTACAGAACCTGTAGCATCAGATCCGGGTTCTGTTGAGTCTGAACAGATTGATCAACAGACGGATACTGAATCTGATTTAACATTGGAGCAAGCAACGATCGCTGATGATGGCGAGGAAGCTACGGACGCGGAACTGAGTTCCGATCCGATTTATATTGCCAATGAACAGCTTAATGAGCAGTTGCAGACCATAGCCCAAGCGCGAGAGTCCCTTCAGACTCAACTGATGGATATGACGGGTCAATATCAGCGACTAGCTGCTGATTTTGAGAACTTCCGTAAGCGCACACAGAAGGAAAAAGAAGACCTCGAACTCAATATCAAGTGTTCCACGATCGGGCAGCTTTTGCCAGTGATCGATAACTTTGAGCGAGCCAGAGCCCACATTAAACCCCAAAATGATGGTGAAATGAACATTCACAAAAGCTATCAGGGGGTTTATAAACAGATGGTGGAGTGTCTCAAACAAATTGGAGTCTCCCCCATGCGCCCGGAAGGTGAACCGTTTGATCCTAATCTCCATGAGGCGGTGATGCGCGAACCGACGAGCGAGTATCCAGAGGGAACAGTCATTGAAGAACTGATGCGGGGGTATATACTAGGCGATCGCGTCTTACGTCATGCCATGGTGAAAGTAGCTACAGAACCAGAACTCTCAGATACCACAGAGGAGCCACCAGCAGAAGGTTCTGAGGATTAATCGCCTAAATCAACTCAATGGGCGCAACTACTGCGCCCTAAGTGTTATACAGCCAGGGAAAGGGGGTAGACTTATGTAGTAAGTGGGTCTAGCTTCTAGGCTCTTATGTTAGAACGGGGATGGCTCTACCATTCATTGCACAAATTTATCGATGAGGAGCTATGGGAAAGGTCATTGGCATCGACTTAGGTACGACTAATAGTTGTGTGGCGGTTCTGGAGGGGGGTAAACCTGTAGTTATTTCCAGTTCAGAAGGGGGACGGACTACACCCAGTATTGTGGGTTTTGGTAAATATGGTGATCGCTTAATTGGTCAGCTTGGTAAACGACAGGCTGTGACTAATGCCGAGAATACCATCTTTAGCATTAAGCGATTTATTGGCAGGCGCTGGGAAGATACGGAAGTGGAGCGATCGCGAGTTCCCTATAAGTGCGTCCCTGGTAAAGATAACACAGTAGACGTAAAAATTCGTGATCAGGTCTACACGCCGCAAGAAATATCGGCGATGGTGTTGCAAAAACTCAAAGAAGATGCCGAAGCCTATTTAGGGGAAACTATTGATCAAGCGGTGATTACAGTTCCGGCTTACTTCACAGATGCTCAACGCCACGCCACCAAGGACGCTGGAACCATTGCGGGTTTAAATGTGTTGCGTATCATCAACGAACCCACGGCGGCAGCCCTATCTTATGGTTTAGATAAACAAGACCAAGATCAAACCATCCTGGTGTTTGACTTAGGGGGAGGCACTTTTGATGTATCTATCCTCCAGTTGGGAGATGGAATTTATGAGGTAAGATCGACATCTGGGAATAACCACCTAGGAGGGGATGACTTTGATAATTGCCTGGTGATGTGGATGGTAGAAACCTTTAAAAAACAAGAAGGGATTGATCTAATATCGGACAAAATGGCTCTGCAACGGATGCGTGAAGCAGCGGAAAAAGCGAAGATCGAACTTTCTAATCGCAGCAAAACCTCGATTAATTTGCCATTCATCAGTGCTGATGATTCAGGACCCAAACACCTAGAACTAGAACTGAGTCGCTCGGAATTTGAAACTTTAGTGGCAGACTTGGTAAAAAGTACCCTCGGACCAGTAACCCAAGCGCTCAAAGATGCGGATTTAGAACCCCAGGAGATTGATAAAATCATTTTGGTGGGAGGTTCAACCAGAATTCCCGCAGTACAGCAAGCAATTAGTAAACATTTTGGCGATCGCAGTCCCGATCGCTCTGTTAACCCTGATGAAGCGGTAGCCCTAGGAGCGGCGATCCAAGCAGGGGTTTTGGGAGGAGAAGTCAAAGACCTACTGCTTTTAGATGTCACGCCTTTGTCTCTGGGTTTAGAAACCCTAGGGGAAGTGTTCACCAAAATCATCGAACGCAATACTACCATTCCCACCAGTCGTTCCCAGATGTTCTCCACCGCCACCGACGGACAAACCTCTGTGGAAATTCATGTGCTGCAAGGGGAACGAGCCATGGTTAAAGATAACAAAAGCCTGGGTAAGTTCCTACTGACTGGCATTCCTCCGGCTAAACGGGGTGTGCCGCAAATTGAGGTGTCTTTTGATATTGATGCTAATGGGATATTGAAAGTATCTGCTATAGATCGTGGCACAAGCCGAGAGCAAAGTATTCAAATCACCAATACCGGAGGACTGAGCGAGACGGAAATTGAGCGAATGCGACAGGAGGCAGAGCTTTACGCCGAGGAAGACGAAGCCCACAGACTGATTGCCGAGTTGAAAAATCAATCCCAGACCCTGTTCTATAATTGTAAGGTGACATTAAAGAACAATGCCAAAGCAATTAGCAATGAACTTAAAGAGCGAACCCGAACGGAAGCAGCGGCTTTAAAGAAAGCAGTTAACGACCCCAAAATCTCTTTAGGGGATATGCAACGACAAGTTGAGAGTTTCCAAAATTTGCTCTATGAGCTAGGTTCTGCGGTTTATGCAGCACATGAGCACGGAGATTTGGAGAATGGGTCAGCGACTGAAGAACCCCAGATGCTAGACTCAGAAGAAGATGAAAGCACAGACTCTGACATGGACTCTGAAATCGGCAATAGTGACGAGACAGAATCTAAAGAATTAGAGGGCTCTGAGAGCCAAAGTCTGGGTGGTTCATAGAGATAAGTTGACCGCTAACGGTTAAATGGTCCCATTAAAGGTTGGGATGTGGGATGATGTAAAATAGGGGTTTCCCTAAACGGTGGGGTTGGTAGTTTATGCTTAATCCAACCCCTAGTTAAGGAAAGACCTAACTCTAGGTTTGTTCTGTAGTTTTAGTAATTAATTTTTAGAAAAAAGCTTTATGGCAGGCGATTACTATGATGTCCTCGGTGTCTCCCGCGACGCAGACAAGGAAGAAATTAAACGAGCTTACCGTCGTTTAGCTCGTAAATATCACCCGGATGTAAATAAAGAGCCGGGGGCTGAGGAAAGGTTTAAGGAAATTAACCGCGCCTATGAGGTGCTTTCGGAACCGGAAATCCGCGCCCGTTATGATCGTTTTGGGGAAGCTGGGGTATCTGGTGCAGGTGCTGGAGGCTATGGTCAGGACTTTGGCGATAGTTTTGCTGATATCTTTGAAAGTTTTTTCAGTGGTTTTGGTGGGGGTATGGGCGGCCCTACGGCAGCCAGACGACGCACGGGACCCACGCGAGGGGATGACCTGCGCTTAGATTTGCGCTTGGAGTTTAAAGAGGCTATTTTTGGCGGGGAAAAGGAAATCCGTATCCGTCACTTAGAAACCTGTGAGACTTGTAATGGGACGGGGGCGAAGCCGGGAACTTTTCCTAAAACTTGTTCTACCTGTGGGGGTAGTGGTCAAGTGCGACGGGCGACTCGTACTCCCTTTGGTAGCTTTACTCAGGTTTCGGTTTGTCCTACCTGTAATGGTACTGGACAGATGATTGAGGAAAAATGCGTCAGTTGTGGTGGAGAAGGCCTGAAAGAGGTAACTAAAAAGCTGAAAATTACAATTCCGGCTGGGGTAGATAATGGCACGCGGTTGCGGGTATCTAATGAGGGGGATTCGGGAAAACGAGGTGGCCCGGCGGGGGATTTGTATGTATTTCTGTCGGTGGACTCAACACCGAATTTCAAACGTGATGGTATTAATGTCCTGTCAGATGTGAAAATCTCTTACCTGCAAGCGATTTTAGGCTGCACTTTGGAGGTGGAAACGGTTCAGGGTACGACTTCTTTAACTATTCCGGCGGGGACACAACCGAATACGGTGCTGACTCTGGAAAATCAGGGTGTCCCTCGTTTGGGAAATCCGGTGAGTCGGGGAGATCACTTGATTACAATTTTGATTGATATTCCTACCCGGATTACTAATGAGGAGCGAGAACTTTTGGAACAGTTGGCCCAAATTAAGGGAGAACGTACCGGAAAAGGAGGCCTGGAAGGGTTCCTTGGTAATTTGTTCCAAAAGTAAAACATTCGATTGATGGCTTGGATTGATTGTTCCTTTTGTGTGAAGAGTCTATGACTGGTTCAGATACTTATTCGGCTGATGCTAAACTTGATTTGCGCGGCACCCCCTGTCCGATTAATTTTGTGCGGACTAAGTTGCGTCTGCAACAAATGACACCGGGGACTTTGCTGGAGGTGTGGTTAGATGGCGGCGAACCTATTGAACAGGTTCCTGATAGCTTGGTGATGGAAGGATATGCTATTGAGGAGGTTTGCGATCGCGGAGAGTTTTTTGCGATTATGGTTCGTTGTCCGCCTGTGAAGAGTTTATGACGGCTGATCGCATAATGGGAACGGTAGTTGCTGGTCAGGCTAATTTTTATCAGGTTTGCCTGAGTCCTGACCAGTCTCCGTCTGGGAATGGGGCCGGGGGGGAAGCTAAACCTATAACTTTGCTTTGTACCTGTCGCGCTCGTTTAAAGAAAATTGGTCAGAAGGTGATGGTGGGCGATCGCGTGGTGGTCTCCTGTCCAGACTGGCAGGGGGGTACAGGGGTGATTTCTGAGATTTTACCCCGTAAAACTGAGCTGGCGCGCCCTAGTATTGCTAATGCAGACCATTTATTATTGGTGTTTGCAGTGGCTGAACCAGACCCAGATCCGGTGACTCTCAGCCGCTTTCTACTCAAGGCGGAGTCTACTGGGTTGGAGGTGAGTTTGTGCTTTAATAAGTGCGATTTACTGCCCCCTGATAGCCTCCGAGAATGGTACGATCGCATGAGAGGGTGGGGATATGACCCTTTGATGATTAGTGTCTATCATGGGGTTGAATATCGCTTTGAGGGCGATCGCATGGAAATTTCGCCGACTCTGAATTTATCATCAAATTCGGCTGGGTTGGACAAACCCGGTTTCGGGGAAAGTTCGCCTTCCCTCACTAGAGATGGTGATAGAAACCTGGTTTCTGGCACTGCTAATTCTCTGCTGGATCGCTTGCGCCTGAAAACTACGGCTATTTCTGGTCCGTCTGGTGTGGGGAAGTCTAGTTTGATTAATAAACTGATTCCTAATAGTCATTTGCGGGTGGGGGAAGTGTCGGGAAAATTGGGGCGAGGACGGCATACTACCCGCCATGTGGAATTGTTTGAATTACATAACGGGGGTTTCCTGGCTGATACTCCGGGGTTTAATCAACCGGAATTGCAATGTGACCCTCACCAGTTGGGTAATTATTTCCCGGAAATTCGCGATCGCTTAACTAAGGGTAAGTGTCAATTTGATGATTGTTTGCACCGCGAAGAACCATCATGTGTGGTGCGTGGAGACTGGGAAAGATACCCCCAATATCTCCATTTTCTTGAGGAGGCGATCGAGGCTTGGGAAACGTCTCAACATCAACCACTAGAGGAGGATCGCCTCAAATCTAAAAGTAAATCTGGAGGGGGAAAACAATATGAACCTAAATTGCAGTCTAAAAAATATCGCCGATCTTCCCGTCGCTTAGAACACCAAAATTTACAACAACTTTGTGAAGATTTGGATGAGGTCTAAAACAACTTATCTATTAAATGGAGTAGCCGAGCCATGTCAGATTCTCCAACTACTACAGGCGCAATAACCACCGGATTAGTGATTGGTTTATTGTTTATGGGGGGCTTTTTTTTGGTAGGCTATTCGCTGCCATTTAGTCTGCTGTGTAGCTTTTTGGGTGGTGTATCTACTTATCAATTAATAACTTGGTGGCATATAGACTCTCTGCCAAAGATTGAGGAGTCTAATTCCTCGAACCCAGAAGTTGGCAAGGTGTACAAGTCGATTCATAAATTTTTGTTTAAATCTCAGTATAATAAACAATCAAAAAAACTTGCCAATGAGCCAGTTTCTAAAGGTCCTGTGTCTCTGATGGGATGGGTTTTAAAAGAACATTCCAAACGCAATACAGATAATTAATCATCAGGAGAAACCGGGTTTTTGGGTTGCTATGGCAGGAAAAACCCGGTTTTAATGATTAATCATGTACCCTCCCAGCGGAGGTATTTAGACGGGAATAGTTGGGTTGAGTTGTTGTTGGTTAGGTTGGGTTTGTGAAGTTGGTAATAATTCGGGGTTAACTATTGATAATTGTACGGCACAGGCTTTTAATTCGGGTTGTTTAGACTCCGGACAACATTGAGGGTGAGTCATGGCGTTGGCTTCGGTATTATCTCCCCATAAAGCGCCCCAGTGCATGGGTACAAATACAGTTCCCGGGGCGATCGCTTTAGTAATTTGGGCAGGAAAATAAGCCTTTCCTCGGCGCGATCGCACTTGCACTAAATTACCGGATTCAATGCCTAATTTATGGGCATCTTTGGGGTGAATTTCAATAAAAGGAGTGGGGTGCATTTTGCGGATTTTCTCAATTCTCCCGGTGCGGGTTTGAGTGTGCCAATGACCGTATAATCTCCCGGTTGTCAACACTAAAGGATAGTCAGGATCTGGGGGTTCAGCTAATCCTTTGGAGTAATAAGCGCCAAATTGTGCGCGACCGTCTGGGGTATTAAATCGTAAATCAGTATATAAACGTTTCGGGGTGCGATTAATTTCGGTTTCGGTCTCAGGACAAGGCCATTGAATAGGACCAGAAACCATTAAACGATCATGACTCAACCCGGATAAATCGCAGGGACGGTTACGAGTTAAGCGGACAAATTCCTGGTAAACTTGAGCGGAATTAGCGAAATTAAATTGTTTGTGAAAGCCTAACCTGCGCCCTACTTCGGCGAAAATTTCCCAGTCGGGTTTAGCTTGTCCTATGGGGTCACGAAAAGCTGGACATAGAGTAACAACTCGTTCGGAATTAGTCATAGTCCCGGTTTTTTCTCCCCACTGGGCGGCGGGTAGTAAAATATGAGCATATTGGGAGGTTTCCGTAGGATAATAAGCGTCCTGATAAATGGTAAAAGGCGATCGCATTAAAGCAGCTTTAGTCCTTTCTAAATCGGGCATACTGACTGCTGGATTAGTCGCCGCCACCCATAATAACCCGACGTTACCAGTTTCTAAGCCAGTAATCATTTCCCAAGCATTCAAACCCACTTGGTCAGAAATCTGACCAGGTTCTAGTTCCCAAAATTCCTCAATTTCTCTTCGGTGTTCGGGATTTTTTACAACTCGATAACCGGGCAAAATATGGGCAAGTCCTCCGGCTTCTCTACCTCCCATAGCATTGGGTTGACCTGTTAAAGAAAAGGGACCCGCCCCAGGTTTACCAATATTTCCAGTCATCAAATGAAGATTAATCAGAGTCCGCACTTTGGCAGTTCCTTCGGAGGACTGATTGATGCCCATTGACCACATAGATAAAACCCGTTTAGACTCACCCCACCACCTAGTGGCTAGTTCAAGATCATCAAGACGAATACCACAGGTTCTGGCTACCAATTCGGGGGGATAAGATTGGATTACCTGCATATAATCAGGGAATCCTTTGGTACATTCATCAATAAATAAAGAATCTATAAAACCCCAACGCATTAAGAGGTTGGCTATACCATTAAGTAGGTCAATATCGGTGCCGGGACGGATGGCTAAATGTAGGTCTGCGGCTTCAGCGGTTTGGGTGCAGCGGGGGTCAACCACAATCATTTTGACTTGGCGATTTTTCTTATGGTGAACCCGCAAACGATTAAAAACGATGGGGTGACATTCAGCGGTATTAGTACCGATTAAAAAGGCACAGTCGGTTTTTTCTAGGTCGTCATAACAACAGGGGGGACCGTCTGAACCGAAACTTTTGATATAACCGGACACGGCTGAAGACATACACAGGCGGGAATTGGCATCAAAATTATTGGTTCCCAAACAGCCTTTAATTAGCTTTTGGGCGATGTAATAGTCTTCGGTTTGGAATTGACCTGAACCATACATACAGATGGCATCAGTGCCCATAGTATCGCGGACGGTTTGAATGCGGTTGACAATAAGGTTATAGGCTTCATCCCAGGTGGCGCGGCGAAAGGGTTGATCAAGGGTGTCTCGGATCATGGGATATTTGAGGCGATTTTTGTCTATGGCTTCGGCAATTGTTGCGCCTTTGACGCAAACTTTACCGAGGCTTGAGGGGTGAGTGCGATCGCCTCTCACTTGCCAAATTGGATTTCCGAGTGAGTCTCTATTTGTGGCTTTTCCTGGTTGGGCGGGGGGTAAAACTTCTAAGCCGCAACCAACACCGCAGTAAGGACAAAGAGTTTTTGTTAATTCAGTCATTTTAGATTAATGGGTGGTAATTGTGGCAGTTTTTATTATAGGACATCAGCCACCTATTGACTGGCAATTGGGGGGGGAGTTGACCGTGATTAATTATCTGCTAAAATCAGCCAATTAATTAATCAATCCCACCAAACCGGAAGTTAATCACCGTAACCACGGAGGATAGTCATCTAGGAAGGATAGGGAATTATTGTCGGTTCAGGGGCGAGTAGCTAATTTAATGCTAGTTAATAACCCGCCCCTATTTGGGAGTTATTTAGCGACAGGGATCAGGTCTTCGTTGGTTTGTAATTCTCCTTCATGATGGTCAGAAAAAGATCCTTGAGGTTCTTTGAGGAAAAACCAACAGATGAAAGCGACAATCATGCTAGTTACTCCTAACATCTCGAAGAAAATTCGGTTGCCAATATCACCTTGTGGAAATAGGCTAAATAGTGTTAGATAAACGACTGCGCCGACATTTCCATAAGCGCCGACATTTCCGGCAATTTGTCCAGTGACACGACGTTTAATGAGGGGAACGATCGCAAAACTTGAACCTTCCCCGGCTTGTACAAAGAATGAACAAGTCATGGTTAAAAGTACGGCGACAGGTAGCAACCAACCACCATGAACTCGACCCATAATTAAATAAGCAAATGCCATTCCCGCTGTCAGAGCTGCCATGGTATTTTTACGGCTACCTAATTTATCAGAAATTAGACCTCCACCAGGGCGAGACATTAGGTTCATGAAAGCATAACTAGCAGCTATCATTCCAGCGGCTGGTTTACTGAGTCCGAAAGTCCCCTCAAAGAAAGCGGGAAGCATTGACACCACAGCTAATTCTGAGCCGAAGTTGACAAAATAGGTCAATTCCAAAATAGCAACTTGGGAAAAATTGTAACGGTCTGCGGGGGGATAGTGTTTTTGACCAAGGATTAATTCTTTATTAGCTTCCCAGCAGTTATAACCTTGGAAAAGGTATAAACCGAATAAGGCTACCCAGACGATATAAAGTTGAGGTTGGGTCAAGAAACCCACTTTACTTAAACGCCAAGCTAGGATACCCAAAACACCAACTAGGGGAATATTCATAATCATCAAAAACCAGAAGTCTTTGGGGGTGGTAACTTCTAAGCCTCTGGCGCGTTGGGGTTTGTGATAGACTTTTCCGGGGGGGGTATCTTGGACATTAAAGAAGTAGAAAGCACCATACACAGCGGCGATAATTCCTGTTAATGCTACGGCTACTCGCCAGTTAATTACGCCGCCAGAACCGAAGGTTAAAATGGCTGCTAGAGTGGGTAAGCTAAAGGCGGCAGCGGCGGAACCAAAATTACCCCAACCGCCATAAATTCCCTCGGCTAAACCGATTTCTTTGGGGGGGAACCATTCGGCTACCATGCGGATACCAATTACAAATCCTGCACCAACTATGCTGAGGGCTAAACGGGAAATTACTAATTGATTAAAGTTTTGGGCTAAGGCAAATGCTGTACAGGGAATTGCTGCATAAATTAGCAGTAATGAGTAGGTGATTCTGGGGCCGTATTTGTCTAGCAGCATCCCAATAATAATCCGGGCGGGAACTGTGAGGGCGACATTACAAATGGCGAGGGTACGAATTTGACTTATTTCTAAGCCCATATCCTCTTGAATTGCTGTGGCTAAAGGCGCGAAATTGAACCAGACTACAAAGGAGAGAAAGAAGGCGAACCAGGTTAGGTGTAGGATTTTGTATCGGCCTTTTAAAGACCATAATTCGGTTAGCATTTTGATTAAATGGTGGTGGGTTAAACAACAGGGGGAATTAGCTTGAGTGATGACTGAATAAGTTGGGCCTAATTACTCAATCCTAAATCCAGGTAATTGATGAGGGAATATTATTCGGCAACCCAAGGGTTAACTTGTAGACTGCCACTGGGGGCCATGACTACGAGAAATTCAGCCTGGGGTTGGTCGGAGGTGGTGGCTTGACTTAATTGGGGAATGGGGCTCTGATTAAGATATTTGGCGGCGGCGGGGTTGATGGTTTTGTATTGGGCGATCGCACCTGTTTGATTGACTGAGACCTGATAAACTAGGTTCTCGGTAAAGGTGGGGTACTGTTGCCAGTTTTGGTCAATTTGGGTGTATAATTGGCTGGTTAGCTGGGCGATCGCATTCGGATCGGTTATGGGGGTTACGGTGGCGGCTACTGTTGGGGTTTCTACGGTTTCTGGGACAACTTCGACAGCAGTTACAATGGTTTCGGCTTGGGGTTGCTGTTGTGCGTAATGGTTGGATAGTAGTTGCTGCCAACTGTTGATGTAAAATCCTGAAAAGGCAATTAAACCAATTACTGATCCGATTTTGAGACCGACAGAAGAGGTTAATGAGTTGGGGGTGGTTTGAATGGATGTCATGGGGATTTTCTGATAGTAAAGTTGACTAGCACGGGGCTACATTTCCCTAGGTTTATGAGCGATCACCTCTTGATTTGATAATAACTTTTATGGCTTGGGCTATATCAAAAACTAGGATAAGCACATCAAAACTAGCCATAAATTTAGGATAACTGTATAAACAGCAACCTATATATAGGTGATTAGGGGAATGAGATACGCAAATTTAACTACTCCTAAAGCAGCCGAAAATTTGAGCGATGACTTTAAGAATTAATCAGTAGGTTAAAGCTGAAAAATCAGTTAAAGTGTAGCTAATATTACAAAATCCTAAGTTTGATGAACTTTTTGCATATTAACAATGTTATTTTTGCATGATGGGGTAAATGTTGGTCATGATTAGTATTCCCAAAAGCGATCGCTACTGGCTAAAAAATGCCCATATTCCCTGCTGTTTATTGGAAGTAAGCCAACCGGACTGGTTAAGCCAGCAGACGCGGGAGGGGCTAATATTAATGGATGTGGAAATTGCATCGGGGAAAATCAGCCAACTGCGACCGGCTGGAAATAGGGAGGTGGCTGATATCCCCTGGGTAGACCTGCGGGGGGGACAGCTTTGGCCCTGTTTTGTGGACTTACACACCCATTTAGATAAGGGCCATATTTGGCAGCGATCGCCTAATCCCGACGGGACTTTTACCGGGGCGCTAAATACCGCGATTTCTGACAGTGAAAAATACTGGAGTGCTGAAGACATCTATCAGCGGATGGAATTTGGTTTAAAATGTAGTTATGCCCATGGAACCCAGGCTATCCGCACCCATTTAGACTCAGCCGGAAAACTCACAGAAATTAGCTGGGAAGTATTTAACAGTCTGCGGAAAAAATGGTGCGATCGCATATTTTTGCAAGCTGTATCCCTCGTATCTCTGGATTATTACTTAACCCCCCAGGGAGAAAAACTAGCCGATAGAGTAGCAGAAATGGGTGGTATTTTAGGGGGTGTCGCTTATATTAACCGTGACCTTGATCAACAAATTAAGCGAGTATTTGACCTAGCCAAAGACCGGAATTTATCCTTGGATTTCCATGTAGATGAAAATGGCGACCCTGATTCTAACACCTTATATAAAATCGCCGAATATGCAGTCAAATCTCAATTTGAGAATCCGATAATTTGCGGTCATTGTTGCAGTTTGGCAGTGCAGACTCCTCAAGTAATTAACCAGACCATTAATCTCCTCAAATCATCTAATATAGGCATTGTCAGCTTGCCGATGTGCAATTTATATCTGCAAGATAGACAATATGATAACCATTCACATACACCCCAAACTCCGAAATGGCGAGGTGTGACACTTCTGCATGAATTAAAACAGGCAGGAATCCCCGTAACAGTGGCCAGTGATAACTGTCGTGATCCATTTTATGCCTTTGGAGATCATGATGTTTTAGAAGTCTTCAAAATGTCAGTCAGAATCGGTCATTTAGATCATCCCTATGGTGACTGGCCCCAAATCGTCACCCAAACCGCCGCCGACTTAATGGGATTATCAAATCGAGTTCGGCTTGGGGTCGGCATTTCCGCCAATCTCATCGCTTTTAAAGGCAGAAATTTCAGTGAATTACTATCGCGATCGCAGCATGATCGGGTTATCATCAGAAATGGTGCATCAGTATCAGCCTCTATTCCCGACTATTCTGAGTTAGACAACTTAATAACTAGCCACTTCAGAGAATAGCCGTTACCATGAGGAAGAAAGCCTCAGCCTTTAACTCATTGTCAACTGTATATTTTATGTTTGATACTGCCAATGTATTGACTCTCACCTATGACTGAGCCATCATTTCAAGCTAATACAACTAATCCTGTCAAATCTTCCCAGGCTACAACAGTGATGAGTTGGGGGTTAATGTCCCTATTGATATGGCATACCAGCACACCTATCAGCCTAGCCCAAACTCAACCTTCTATCCCCACCATTACCCCCGCCTCAATTCGTGTTCCTGATGCCTATACCCTCGGTCCAGGAGATTTGCTAAGGGTAGATATTCTCGATGTTCCTGAATACAGTGGCGAATACCTAATTTTGACTGATGGCACACTCAATCTGCCCCTAATCGGTCAAATTAGTGTAGCTGGGCTATCAGTTTCTCAACTGACTGAGAAAATTTCCGCCGCCTATACTCCCTTTGTACAGCAACCATTCCCCAGCGTGAGAATTATTACACCCCGTCCCATTAGCATTGCCGTTGGGGGCGAGGTGCAACGACCAGGAACATACATTCTGCCCCTTTCTACCTCTAACACCGTTGAGCGACAATTTCAGTTCTATACAGTAACTCAGCTTCTCCAGCAGGCGGGTGGGATTACTCAATCAGCAGATATTACTCAGGTTAAGGTGCAGCGACAAGACCCCATTAGGTTAAATATTGTCGTCAACCTCAAGGAATTGCTGGAAAATGGAGATTTAAGCCAAGATCTGGTTTTGCGCGATCGCGATACAATTGTAGTACCTACCGCCGAAAATCTTGATCCTGTCGCTATTCGACAGATTAATTCTGCTAATTTTGCGCCGGAAGAGGTCGCCCCTTTTCAGGTAGTTATCGTCGGGGAAGTATTTAATCCGGGAACCTATATGATGGGGGAAGGAATGGCCAATTTACCCGAATTACCGACCATTACTCAAGCTATACAAAGGGCGGGAGGTATTAAGCCTCAAGCTAACCTGCGTCGCATTCAATTACAAAGACTTACTCAGGCGGGTGAATTAAAGACTATAACTGTCGATTTGTGGCAATTACTGACCACAGGTGATGCTACTCAGGATATTAGTTTACAGCCGGGAGATTCTATTATAATTCCTACCGCTAGTGCAGTGCCTCCCGATGAGATTATTTCCCTAGCAAGTGCTAGTTTCTCCCCGAGAACTATGATGGTTAATGTGGTGGGAGAAGTGACACAACCGGGGGCGCTTCAAGTACCAATTAATACAACCCTTAATCAAGCTATCTTGGTGGCGGGGGGGTTTAATCGGCGGCGGGCGAATACTGGCTCCGTGGAACTTCTGCGTTTGCGTCCTGATGGTACGGTTTCCCGTCGTCAAATTTCTATTGATTTTCAAGCCGGACTAAATACACCCAATAATCCCGTTTTACAACGAGATGATGTGGTGGTGGTGAATCGTTCAGCTTTAACTGAGGCGGCTGATACTTTTGAAGAAGTGTTAAGACCTGTGGGTGGTCTAATTGGGGTCTCAGCTTTACTGAATATCATTCATATTTTAACAGAGGATAGAGATAATAATGATTAAATTTATTTATAAGATTTTGGTCTTGTCTATAAGAGGTAATGGTTATGGATTTTAGTAATATTGAACACCGAGAATCTATTGATTTAGATTTGGGCAGATATTTACAAACATTGAAACGCCGATGGTTTTGGCTGCTGGGGGTTTTTGTGCTAACTGTATCTGGGGCTGTATATGCTACCCAATTCTTGAGCCCAACTTATCAAAACTCAGGCAAAATTTTATTTAAGGTAGACCGCACTTCTTCTTTAGCTGGTATTGGTGAAGGGTTGGGGGAATTGAAAGCACTATTGGCGGATCAGACTCCTTTGAGTACCCAGATAGAATTAATGCATTCTAATCCTTTGCTAGAAACTGTGATTGAGCGCTTGAATTTAACTAATGAAGATGGTGATCCAATTTATCCAGAGGATATTAGACGCAATTTAGATATTAGAATTATCGGCGGGACGGATATTGTTCTGTTAACCTATCAAAGCAAAAATCCTCAAGAAGTTGCTGATGTGATTAATACCATTATGGAGGTTTATATTGATGCGAATGTGTCTGGTATTCGACAAGAAGCCTCGGGGGCAAAAGAGTTTATTCAGGAACAACTACCTAGGGTACAACAGGAGTTGTTTCTGGCGGAAAAATCTATTCAAGATTTTAAGGAAAGAAATGAGATAGTAGACCTGGGAACGGAGTTTGCTATATCAGTACAGGAAATGGCGCAGTTAAATCGCAATATTACTACCTTAGAAGCTGAATTGAATGCGGTACAATCTTTGGTTAATTCCTTGGGAAATCAAGTGGGTTTGAACCTGGAAGAGGCTATAGCGGTAAATACTTTAAGTCAGTCTCCGGTGGTGCGATCGGCTTTACAAGAATTGGAGAACGTTGAGGGTGAGTTGGCTCAGGAACAAAGACGTTTTCGAGATGAAAATCCCCGGATTATTTCTTTAAAGGGAAAGCGAGATAATCTGGAGAGTTTGTTACAGAGAGAAATTCAAGTTTATTTGGGTAGTGGCAGAGCCTTTTCTCGCGGGTTGCTCAGGGTTATGGATGTCAAAAATAACAAGATTGAAGAGTTTGTTAATGCGGAAATTAGGCGAATGGATTTGACTAAGCAGCTTGACTCTCTCTATGAGGCGCGTGATGGTTTGGAAAGAAGAGCTAGTATCTTGCCACAATTAGAACAACAACAGCAGGAACTTGAGCGCAAGGCTGAGGTGGCTCGTCTGACTTATCGGACTTTACTACAAAATCTTGAGGAAGCRCAAGTGGCAGCCAATAAGATTACCAATAATGCCAGAATTATCGAAACAGCTAACGTTCCAGACGAGGGAAGAACGGCAAAATTACCGTTGTTTGCTTTGGGGGTAATGGGGGGATTAGTCGCCTCAACTACTTTATTACTGTTAATGGAAATGGGAGATAAATCTCTGAGGACGGTGGCGGAAACTAGGGATTTATTGGGATATACTTTGTTGGGTATTATTCCTTCTTTTGCAGCTCCGCCTTTTTACCGCTATTTTACCGGAGGCGATCGCTCTTCTGTACAGGTTCCAGTAGTGGATACACCCGGTTCCTTAATTAGCGAAATTTATCGGATGATTCAGGCTAATTTGAAGTTTTTGGGCTCCGATCGCAAGGTGCGGGTAATTGTGGTCACCAGTTCCGTACCACAGGAGGGAAAATCAACGGTTTCCGCTAATTTGGCGGCGGCGATCGCCCAGCTTGGACATCGGGTGATACTCATTGATGGGGATATGCGACAACCGATTCAACATCATATCTGGGGTTTAACTAATGCGGTGGGATTAAGTGATGTACTCGTGGAAGAGGCGACTCTTTCCGAAGCCGTGAAGCCGGGAATTGACCAACTCGATATTTTGACCGCTGGGGTGACACCACCCAATCCGTTAGCACTTTTGGATTCTCGACGCATGACTTCCTTAATTCGGAATTTTTCGGAGGAGTATGATTTTGTAATTATTGATACACCACCATTGGTATTAGCCGCCGATGCTTTAACTTTAGCTAATATGGCTAGTGGGGTGTTAATGGTTGCTAGACCCCGAATTCTTGACCGCGATAGTGCTAAATCGGCTAAGGAAATATTAGGGCGATCGGGTCAGCGGATCTTGGGGACAGTGATCAATGGGATTAGCAAGAATGAGTCCACTAAGTATTTCTATCATGCTCAACGCTATTTCCCTCTCCAAAAATCCCATCGGCGCGATCGCTCTGGGTCCCCACAGAAAATATCTTCTAAGAATTCTTCTTAGATATCAGACCACCCCGATACCCGGTTAATTAAGTCTGGGGACTCCCTCAAATCAACAACTTTACCAAAACTTTACATAATCTACATTAATTTTTACATTTCTATCTGACTTTCACTAATCAAAATGCTATGATGCACAGCAGGTAACAGGGTGTTGATTTAGACAAAAAACATCAATATTTTAATGGAAAAATACTTAAAATATGTGGAATCGAGTTTTACGGTTTTTGCCATTATTCACTATAGCGCCAACTGGTTGCCTCTGATTTTATCTGGAGGCGCAAGCGAGGGTGATGGTACAGATATCAATTCCTTTGATTTTAGATTAAATGTTCTGCTGTTTCTGCTGACTTATTTAGTTTCTGTCGCTTTACTCTTGCTGCGGTGGAAAAAGTTTTTAATTGCTGCTAAAAGAGGGCCGGTTATCTGGGTGATGATTTTGATTGCGATCGCCTCCTATTTCTGGTCAGATTTTCCGGCTCGTACCCTCAAAAGTTGTATTGGCTTAATTGGAACTACACTATTTGGTATTTACTTAGGTAGTCGTTATACCCTCAGAGAGCAACTTAAACTTTTGTCTTTGTCCTATGGAATTATTGCCGTCCTTAGTTTTCTTTTTGCGATCGCATTACCGCGTTATGGCATTGAACAAGCCGTTCACTATGGGGCTTGGCGAGGCATATATAACCATAAAAATCTTTTAGGAAGAGGCATGACATTAGGTGGTATAGTATTAATTTTATCACCCGGTCTTTTTGAGAAAGGAAAACGCTGGATGGCTCATGGGGCGATCGTCATTGCTTGTTTGCTATTGGTCATGGCAAAATCATCAAGTTCCCTGATTAATTTTACAGTTTTATTTACCAGTATCATAGCCTATCGGGTGCTGCGATTTCGCTATATTTTACTGATTCCTTCATTTTTAGCCATTGTCACTTTAGGGGGTACTATTTTTTATATCTATACTGAAAATATTGATGAAATACTGGGATTAATTGGTAAAGACCCAACCCTTACCGGTCGTACTGAACTGTGGGTTTGGGCTAGAGAAATGATTGAAAAACGTCCCTATTTGGGATACGGTTATACCGCTTTTTGGCAGGGATTAGATAGTGCATCAGCCTATATTATTAGATCTGCAAGATGGCCGGTTCCTTATTCCCATAATGGAATACTCGATATGTGGTTAGACATCGGCTTATTAGGTGTTATAACTTACTTTTTAGGGTTTACAATTAACTTGTTAAGGGCAGTTTTTATGGCCCGATTTAGTGTCGGAATAGAATCCTTTTGGCCCTTAATATTTCTAACTTATTTACTATTAACTAATGCAACTGAAGGAGGTATAATTTCTCAAAACAGTATATTCTGGGTATTATATACAGCTTTATCAATTTCAATTATGGCACCCATTGAAAAACCAAAACCATCTCATCCTCAATTTGATGCATCAAGATCATCAAAACTACTCCCTGACTTGAATTGATTTAAATCTCAATTAAAATTATGAAGATCACGTCTCAACCTCCTGGCTCAGAATACAGCTTTTGTTTGATTACACCGAGTTATGCACCGGACTTTGAGAGATGCCAATTTTTGTGTTCTACAGTTGATAAATTCATACCTTCATCAACAAAGCATTATATTATTGTTGATCGAAAAGATTTATCAATGTTTCAATCACTCCAAAATAATCGCACAGAAATTCTAGTTGTTGAAGAAGTGATTCCTAGGTGGATAAAAAGGATACCTTTTGTCAAAAATGGTTGGTTTAGCTTCAAAAGTCCTCCCATTAGTAACTGGCTGCTTCAGCAAATTATTAAGCTGTCAGCGGCTAAATTTGTGTCTGAAGATGTTTTGATGTTTGTAGACTCAGATGTTGCCTTTGTGCGTCCTTTAAATCCACAGGAACGATTTGTTAAGGATGGAAAAATTCGCTTTTATCGAGAGCCTAACTCAATTCCTCGCCTTTGGGAGTCTCATTATAGTTGGTATAAAACTGCTAGTCAATTACTGATTACTCCCATGATGGATTTTCCGGATCCTAACTATATTGGTGACTTGATTACCTGGAAAAGAGATAATATTTTCAAATTATATGAACACCTAGAGAAAGTGTCTGGACGTTATTGGGTGGAAACCATCTCTAATACTTGGAATTTATCTGAGTATATCCTCTATGGAATGTTTTGTGATTATATTCTAGCCCATGAAGCAAATCATTATATTGATGAAACCTACCCCGGCTTACGCTATTTTGGGACAGAAAATTTATCAGAACAACAAATCAAGGATTTTTTGTCTGAAATTGAGCCAGATTATGTCACAGTTATGATTTCAGCCAAAGCTGGTATTCCGATTAAACGCTATCAAAAATTACTGGAAAACATTAATTAGTGTGAAATCAAGTAAACTATTTTTCTAGGATTAAATTAATTGTAATGGATACAGACACTCAAAAACCTAAGTTAAAAGCAGCCGTTATTGGTACCGGGTTGATTTCTAAGGAACATCTCAGTTTTTTGTCTACCTCGGAAAGGGCTGATTTAGTAGGAGTTTGTGATATTTCCCAAGCTGCTGCTAACTATGCGGTTAAAAGATTCGGTGCTGAAACTGCTTATACAGATTATCATCAAATGCTAGAGCAAGCCCAGCCGGATGTTGTGCATATTTTAACACCGCCTCAAATCCATAAAAAAATGTCTATGGATTGTCTGAGTGCTGGGGCTCATGTGATTTGTGAAAAGCCGATAACTCCCACTTATGATGAGTTTAAAGAACTATGGGATTTTGCTAAAAAATGCGATCGCCATTTAATCGAAAACCAAAATTATCGCTTCAATCAGCCCATTCTAGCATTGCAAAAGCTAGTTGAAGATGGAACCCTAGGAACAATCGGCGAAGTAGAAGTCCGCATGGCATTAGACATCCGCAGTGGTGGACGATACGCAGACCAAAATCTACCCAGTCCAGTCCATAAACTGCCAGGGGGTGTAATTCATGACTTTATTACCCACTTGTGTTATCTTGCCTTATTATTTATACCAACTTTTGATTACGTCAAAGCCGGATGGAATAATCATGGTGGCGGCAATTTATTTAAGTATGACGATTTAGATGCACTGATTTTTTCCGGTCATCAACATACTCGCATACGGTTTAGTGCTTACACTCAACCCGATTGTTTTTCCGTGACAGTTCGCGGTTCCTTGGGTTATGCAGAAGTTGATTTATTTCAACCCTATATTCGCTGTGTAGTCCCTCGTGCCGTTGGTAAACAGCTTTCCCCTTTGGCTAATCAGTTTGCTAACGGTTGGACTTTCATGAATGCCAGCTTTACTAACTTTCGTCGGAAACTTTTACAAAAGACTCCCTATGAAGGTTTACATAGTTTATTAGAGCAGACTTATCAAGCCTTACAAGAAGATAAGCCGCTACCAATTAGCTTTGAAGATATGGATAAAACCAGCCGTTTAGTTAACGCATTAATTGCCGAGGAGAATCATCTATGAAATTGTTTATCACTGGCGCATCTGGATTTTTAGGACAGTATATTGTCACGGAAGCCTTGCGACGGGGACACCAAGTAAAAGCCGTACTTCGTCCCCAAACTGATGAGACCAAATTCTCTTGGTTTAATCATCCTAATGTAGAAATTGTCCGCATAGATTTAAGGCAATCATCAGGCTTGGTAGAAAGTCTGCAATCTGTGGATGCTGTCATTCATTTAGCCGCCTCCAAGTCCGGGGATTTTTACACCCAGTTTGCTGGTACAGTCATATCTACAGAAAATGTCTTAATTGCTATGCAAAAAGCCGGGATTTCTAAGCTCATAGCCATTAGTACCTTTTCAGTTTATGATTATGTAAAAATGCGATCGCATCAAATTTTAGACGAAGATTCTCCCATTGAAGCTGACCCCTTAAATCGTGACGAATACGCTCAAACCAAGCTAATTCAAGAACAACTTTATCGAGATTTTGAGCGAGATGGTGGACAAGTTGCCATTATTCGTCCGGGGATGATTTACGGTCGAGATTATCTTTGGAATGCTTGCTTAGGTGCCGAAATAGGGGATAGTGCCTGGTTAAGAATCGGAGGTAATGCAATTATGCCTTTAACCTATGTCGAAAACTGTGCCGAAGCCATTGTCATCGCCGCCGATAAAGAGGCAGCCTTTGGACAAACCTTAAATATTATCGATGATAATTTACCTGCTCAAAATGTCTATGCCCAAAAACTCATAGAAACCATGGATAAAGTCCCCAAAATATATTTTATAAACTGGTTTTTTATGGGATTAATTGCCAATATGGCTTGGCTATTTAACCGCGTATTTCTTGAGGGTAAAGCTCGTTTACCAGGTATTTTAGTCCCCGCCAAACTACAAGCTCGTTTTAAACCACTGCGATATAGCAATCAAAAGGCTAAAAAGATTCTAAACTGGCAGCCCACCTATTCCCTAGATCAAGCCTTTGAACGTTCCTCTAGCACCGAATATTTATTAGCAGTTTCTGTACCAAAATCAAGTTAGTCTAAAGTTAAATTTGGTAGCCATTCAAGACGTAAATCACGAAAAATATATGTCATATTTTACTAATTTGCAAGAACAAATTAAGAAAATCACGCAAAAGTCATTAGTCCGAAATACTTTATGGATGTTTTTGGGTAAAGTCATCAGTATTTTCATGCAAGCTACATACTTTATATTGATTGCTAGACATCTGGGTTCTGAAAATTTTGGTATGTTTATGGGAGTAACAGCACTAGCCTCGATCGCTGTTCCATTTGGAACATTAGGTAGTACAGATATTTTAATTAGAAATGTTTCAAGAAATAAAATTTTATTTAAAAAATATTTGGGTGATGCTCTTGTAACAACTTTTTTTTGTAGTTTTTTTGTAATTTGTTTATCATTTTTAATAGGCAAATTTATTTTGCCAAAATTTATTCCTAACGTCTTGATTTTATCCATACTTATTTCTGATATTTTAGGATTGTCTATTTGGAATATATGTTGTGGCGCTTTTTTAGGACTTAATCAGCATAAAAACACGGCTAAATTACAGATTTTTTATAATTTTGTGAAAGTCTTATCTGCTATAGCTTTAGTTATATTTTTTGATGATCCTAATGCTATCAATTGGTCTATTTTATATGTTTTTGGTACAACAATAACGGCAATTTTTTCATTCTTTTTTGTTTGTTTTTCTCTGGGTTTTCCTGAATTAGAATTATCCCATATCAATCACAACATTTTTCAAGGTATATACTTCTCTCTAGACCGATCAGCTGCCAATATCAATTCCAGTATTGATAGAACCATGTTAAGCAGTCTTTCAACTCTAAGTATAACTGGTATATATTCTGCTGCTTATAGATTGATAGAAGTTGGCTATATACCAATTTTAGTAGTATTTAGTTCCACATACACAAAATTTTTTGAAGAAGGTGCTTTGGGTATTAGTAATGCTTTTAAATTTGCCAAACGTTTGATTCCGCTTATCTCTATATATGGTATTTTTGTTTTTATAGGTTGTATATTTTTTGCGCCTTTTATACCTTATATTTTGGGAGAAAGCTATATAGATTCAGTGCCAGTATTATACTGGTTAGCTCCCATGCCACTAATTATTGGTATGCAATTAGTGGCAGCAGATACCCTTACCGGATCTGGATATCAAAAGTTACGAGGGTTGGTTCAAATTAGTGCAGCTTTAATTAATATTAGTTTAAATTATTTTTTAATCCCCATCTTTTCATGGAGGGGTGCAGCTTGGGCGACCTTAACTACAGATTCTTTGATTCTCCTGTACTACTGGGGTTCACTCTGGCGACTGAATTATAAAAAATTAAAAAATTCTAGTTAACTTATTGTTTGATAATAAGCTGGTGCGTATTGATAAGTATCATAATGTGGCAACAATGGTAGCGCTTGCAACTTAATTGATTAACTACCTTAGTTACTTGTTATTGAGCAAAATTTGATGGACATTAACATGAAAATGATTATGTTGATGGAATTCAAAATATCACATGGGAGAAATTTTTAAGATGAACAACATATCAGATTTTTTTGACAAAATTTATGTGATCAACTTACCTGAAAGGGTTGATAGAAGACGTGAAATGGAGAAAGAAATCAAGAGTATAGGATTAAATTTTAATTCTGAAAAAGTAAAAATTTTTCCCGCCCTCAAGCCCACCGAAAAATTAGCTTTTCCGAGCATTGGTGTGTTAGGATGTTACCTGAGTCATTTAGAAATTATTAAAATTGCTAAAAGAGACAAACTCAGTCATATATTAGTCATGGAAGATGATCTAGCAATTTCTAGTAGATTTTGTTCTGTACAAACACAATTACTTGATGAACTTAGTCAAGTAAATTGGGATCTATTATTTCTAGGATATTTTGCTTATCATAAATTAAAGCTATCAGACTATTATAATTTTTACGACCCCGAGATATCAACAACTTGGACTCACTTAAAAAAAACTAATTATCCAACATTAGGTACACATTTTTATGCTGTTAATCATACAGCTTATGATCCTTTGATATTCTTTTTAGAAGAACTGTTGAAAAAACGTTCTCAAACTTGTTTTTTTGAAAAAGATCCTAATTTTGATGACCTGGATGGAGCCTATATTGATACTGCATATTATCTATTCCGAAAGCAAAATCCTGAAATTGTATCTTTAATTGTATGTCCGTCTCTTGGGTGGCAACGGAGTAGCCCCAGTGATATTAGTCCTAGGATGATCAGCAGTTATTTAGATCAAGTTGTATTTCTCAAGCCATTGGTAAGTTTTCTAAAGTTAATCAAATTAAAATTAAAGAAGACTTTAGATTATCTAAAGCCCGAGTTATTTGATTGGTGGGATATTTAATTGGTGCGAAATAATGGTGACTCAGACTAAAAGTAAATTAATCGTTTATATTCATTCAATTTTTTCCAATAAACTGTATTAGTTAACTACCACATATTTTGTATATCAAAAAATGACTTTAAAATCATCATCTATGCACTTAATTGCTTTAGAAAATGAACCCTCATCAACTCTTGGCGGTCAAGAGTTAAATCTACTGGAAATTTGTCAAAGCCTGGCTAATCGTGGACATCAGGTTAGTTTGGTTTACACCAAAGAAGGAGACCTCCTACAAACCTATGGCCAATTCTGCCAAGATTTAATTCCGGTCAAACGCTACCAAGCTAACCGCAAAAATCCCCTTGATATGGTCAAATTTGCTGTGGATTTTTTTAATGATATTTCTCCAATCAAAACAACTTTAGATTCCATTATTTTGTCTAATGAGTTTAGTTCTGTATTTTGGGGCTATGGCTTATCAACTATCAAAAAAATTCCTTTACTCTCTTATTTGCAACTACCAGGAAACTCTTTGAGATTCAAGTGGCGACCCGGATTGTCAGGGGTGGATAAATTTATAGCTGTTTCTCAAGCAACTAAAGACAGATGGGTTGATTTTTGTGGTATTGATCATCAAAAAATTGATGTGGTTTATAATGGTATTGACCCGCAAAAATTTAGTCCCCACTCCGTTGATGAGTATCAGCAATTATCCCTCCGTCGTGATTTTAATATCTTAGGAAACAGGCGAGTTTTTTCGTTTCTGGGGAGAGTCAACCCTAATAAAGGAATAGAAGTCCTAATTAAAGCCTTTGCGTTACTGGCAAATCACCAACCAGATATTTGTTTATTAATTGCTGGAAATGTGATTTTGGAACCTACAGAAGATTCACCAGCAGCGCGTATTCACTACCTTAAATTTTTAAAAGATATGGTGGATGACCTAGGGATTAAAGAATTAGTCCAGTTTATAGGTCATGTTCCCAATACACCGGATCTTTATCGGGTTAGTGATGTTACCATTGTTCCTAGTATTTGGCCTGATCCTTGTCCGAGGGTGGTTTTAGAATCTTTATCAACTGGTACGCCTGTGGTCGGTAGTAGAGTCGGGGGAATACCTGAAATGATGACAGGTGAATTAACCCGTTATTTGGTTGAACCTGGTTCTCCTGAACAATTAGCAGAAGTTCTTAACCAGGTTACTAATTGGCGAGATGATGACCCGGAACTGGGCCGGCGTTGTCGTGATCATGTACTGGATAATTTTAGCCCTAAAGTTATGATTGATCAGATGGAGATGGTCTTATTGAGAACGATTAATCAATACGATCAACATTAATGATTGTGGGTCTTTTTTAATGGTCAAGTTTCAATGGGTTACTATTTGGGGGTTTGATTGGAGGTAAGCAGAGAGTCAATTTGAGAGAGGAAATTCTCAATGACGGGAGATCCAAACATTGACTCTAGTAAAAGGCGATCTGGGATGTTGGGTTGCTGTTCAGCCAGACAATTGAGAATTTCATTAGTGTATGATGACGCATCAGATGCTACTCGGAAATATGGTTTCGCGGCTTCTGGTAAACCTGACAATCCTTTGGGTCGAGAAACAATGGGTTTACCGATCGCCAACATATCAATAGATTTGATACTAACACCACTTCCAGTAGCTACAGGGTCGATTAATACTCGACCAGAACGGTAAATTTTGGCAGCAGATGGCGGGTTAATTATTAATTCTAATCCGGGTTTATTTTGACAAATATCTTTGATTTTTTGCACGGGGTTGGAACCGGAAATCAGAACTTTAATACTAGGCGATCGCTGTTTTAACATTGGCCAGACTTCCTCCACAAACCAAGTCACACCCGCCACATTATTTTCCGAGTTCAAATTCCCCAGAAAAACCACATCATAGGCAGGTTTTTCCGACTCAGAATCAGTTAAGTTATCCTCTTGATTATGGTAGTCACTAAATTCGATTAAGGGAGGCAAAAAGTAGCCATTATCAAATCCTTGTTGTTGCCAAAATTGTAAATCATCTCGGGAAATATCATAAAATGCCACACTTTTTTTTAGCAAGGATTTCTCGAATTTTTCTAAGTGATTAATAGATAATAATCTCACCAGTTTTTTAGTGCCTTTTGCACATTGAAAATAATAGCGATAATGTAAATGTTCAATATCATGTGATCGCACAATCATGGGAATATCCAGAGAGTCACTCAATTTAGATGCTACCCAACCACTATGAATCTGATCGCAGAGAATCACATCAGGCTTAAAAGACCCAACAGATGTCAAAATCTCCCTCCATTTCTCACCTCTAACTATTCTCGATGTCACTTCTAAAGGGTATGATAATAAAGCGATCGCCCGCCGGAGATAAGAACCCATACCACGCTCATAAATAATCAGATGAAAGTCTTTCACATATTGATTAATAACCTGCAAGCTATCGCCATCTACAGGCGTACCAGACCAACAGATTAACTGTATTTCCGTTCCCAATTCCGCCAACATTTTCAGCCGTCGCCAGACATCAACTCGGCCGCCATGAATAGGAGGATAGGGAATTTCCATCGCTACAATAGTAATTTTCATTTTGTCTCCTCAACCCATAATTAACCCATCAAATTATTGTAGCATATTCTAACCGAAACCTCTAGTTTGTAAGACCCACCCAGCATCAAGTAGAATCAGATAGCCTTAATTAATTAGACAAAGATAATGGCTGATGATAAATCGGGCTATATCCCGGCAAAATTTTGACCGTATCTTGAGCCACTCTTAAAGTCAAAGACAGACGCACCTTCCCACTGCTATTGTAAACCGAACGATGGATAACTTGGTCAGTAAATAAAACAAATTCCCCCGCCTTCAAAACCACCGGGATAACTTGGTTTTTCACAGAATTAGGAACCTTGTAGAAATGATTACCACTGAAAGGGTCCGTAATTTGCTTGGGACAATTTTCCGCTTCAGTTTTGGGGATATATTCAAAGCCATTCCTGTCAGTAACTTCAGTTAAAGCAATATAGATATTAATAGTTTTGCCTTCCCCAGCCAATAATTTAGGGTAAATATCTCGATGCCAAAATGGGATTAATTGACGGGAGGGATAATTAACCCATAATTCCGAACGCCATAGGCGCAAATTATCCCCCAGATGTTTTCTGATAATCGCCAATAAGTTCTCGTCCTTACATAACTTTAATAATTCAGGCGAATCTAAATGTCTTTCCATGTAAAACTGTCGCTTATAACATTGCACGAACAACAACATAATCGAGCCAAATTGTAGTTTTAATAACGCAGTTAATGCCGAAACCAATAAAACTTTAATCGGTGGCTTAGGTAAGACTTCCTTAAAAATATGTTGGCGAATTGTAGCGATTTCTTCCGGGGTTAATTTTAAGCTATAGGGCCCCCAAACTTCATCACTACCATCATAATTAATGGTCTGGGTTCCCACAGGTTTATTGCCACCAGTCCAATCTAAACTTTGTTCCCACAATTGTTGACATAACTGATTATTTAAAGCTAAGGGAGGCAAAGGAATTTCCTTGCCTTTGGGGTCAAAAAACTTACCTGTGATTAATTCACATTCGGGAAAAGTAGCACAGAATAAGCTACTATAACAGCCTTTTTGGGGGCTAATTCCGATACCCAAAAACTTACTCAAACGATGACCGATGGTAATATTAGATTGGACAAAGCCGGGATGCACGGCGTTAACAGTGACATGGCTTGATTGTTGAGAAAGTTGTCGGGTTAACAGTAATAAACAGAGTTTAGATTGATTATATAATTCGATAAAGTTGAAGGGGGTAGATTTCACAAATAAATCCCATTTAATTGTCGTGGGTTTTAAGGCGAGGTCTGAAGACACCATAACCACTCGACTAGGGGCAGATGTTTGTAATTTCTCCCAGAGCAAATAAGTCAGCAAAAAATGCCCCAAATAGTTAGTACCCCAAATCACCTCAAATCCTTCTGGGGTGACACCGCTACCATTGAATATTCCGGCATTATTGATTAAAATATTTAGGGGTAAGTTTTTGGCTAAAAACAGTTCAACGCATTGACGAACAGACTCCAGGGAAGCCAGATTTAAGGGCAAATATTCGATGTTAGGGTTGCCAGTTTTTTTAGAGATATAAGCAATTGCTTTTGTAGCTTTGGTGTGGGAACGACAAGCAATAAAGACATGATAGCCTAATTTAGCTAAACCCACCGATGTCATTAACCCGACACCGGAGTTGCCACCTGTGACAATACAGACTTGCATAAATTTATAATTTTTAGTTAAGATGAGCAGATAAAAATAGGGGAGGGGAGCGATTTCCTCCCACTAAATTATCGAATTAAATTGGGGTGTTAGCCTAACTTTAAATCTACGGCAATGCGGTGGGCACAGGCGAACCCAGAAAAGGCGACAGCATTTAATCCTTGACCAGGAAAGGTGCTATCTCCAACGCAATACAGACCGGGAATAGCGGTGCGATTAAAAGGCATTCCTAGGAGTCCCCGCAGTTGGCGGCTAGGAATAGGGCCATAGGTTCCGTCATCCCGGTTAAGAAAGCGACGGTGCGATCGCGCTGTTCCCACTTCCATATAATCCAAACCCGCATCTAAACCGGGAAAAATCTTCTCCAGACGGTCTACAATTCCCCAGGCTGCCTCCTCTTTTTTTTGTTCATATTCTGTCGGTGGTAAATCTTCCCAATTATCAATCCAACTAGGGGTAAAAGCATGGATGATATGATAGCCGGGCGGGGCTAAATCGGGGTCAAGGAGGGTAGGAATAGAGACAAAAATTGTCCCCTCTGGCTCCTCCATTTTTTGCCAATCTTCAACTATGATGTGGTGACAATCTGTTTCTGGTGTTAAAACGGAGGCTTCTACCCCTAAATGTAAGCTCAGAAAACTGGGCGATTTCTGATAGCGTTTGCGCCATTTTTTCTCAGAAGATGGCATCATTTTTTCAGGGATTAGTTTACCAAAGGTATCCCAGCGGGTAGCATTAGAAACAATGCGCCGAGCGCGGTAAACCCTACCGTTAGTGAGTTCAACCCCCACAGCTTGCCCATTTTCTATTAAAATCTGTTTAGCCCTGGCTTTGTATTGAATGGTTCCTCCGGCTTTCTGTAAGCCTTCAGCCAGTTTTTCGGCGATTTGACCTACTCCCCCCTTGGGGTAGTTTATCCCACCGTAGTGGCGGTCAGAAAACACCATCCCAGCGTTAATCATGGGAGTCAAGTCAGCGGGAACCACAGACCAGCAGTAACACTCAATATCAATAAATTTGAGTAATTCTGGGTTGCTGATGTGTCGTTTGGCGACTTCGCCCACATTTTTGGGTAGGTATTGAACCAGTCCCAGACAAGCGCCTGGGTTCTGGAAGAAAACCCGCATCAGATAACGGGGTTCCTCCAGGGACAGGAGTTCCATGGCGTTCAAGCAGTTAAAGACCTGCCAACATTCGTCATAAAACTTACGAATTCCTTCTCGTTCATCGGGGAACTTTTCCCCTAGTTCTTGCAAAAATTTCTCATAATCTCGGTGAACTCTAACTTGGAGTTCCCCAGGTAGGTGGTAGTTAATTTGAACTGGGTCGGGGATAGTTTCTAATTTGACGTTAACAGCTTCTAGGGCGCGGGTGAGCAGGTTAGTTGTGCCTTGGTCACCAAATCCAAAAATCATTGATGCTCCGACATCAAATCGATATCCCTCTCGCTCAAAGTAACCAGAACTACCACCGGGGATGATGTAACTTTCTAGGACAAGTACATTCGCGCCTTTGGCTGCCAGTTGAGTGGCTGTGACTAAGCCTCCAATACCGGAACCGATGACAATTACATCAAAGTCTTGAGTCGGTAGGGGTTCATCAGCAAAGGACTGGTGGGTAATAACAGGCATCGGATCAACTCTCTTCCAGAATTTCCTGACTCTACAGTGTAACGCTTCACCATACTTGTATAACGTTCACAAGCGACAGTTCTGTGATCACAATGATGAGATCAGCCCTGCCCCAGCCATTTTAACAAGAAATGCGGGAACGGTTTTTTTATCAACCGCCCCCGTCTGCCGATCCTTTAGATTTGAGAGGAGAACACTGAGAATCTACTTTAGACTTGTTAAAAATAATTGTCAATAAGTCTGTAACATTTCTTAAAACTATGCGGGGGTAGTCTGACTGGGTAGGCGGGGGAGTATGATGGAAAGGAAAAGCCGAATTTGGTTAACTATCCCGCTAATGACTCTGCAACTGCGCGTTTACGTCCCTCCCCACCCCCTAATTAAGCATTGGTTGGCGATCGCCCGTGATGTCTCAACTCCGCCCGCCCTATTCCGCAGCGCCATGACGGAACTGGGACGGTGGCTAACCTACGAAGCGACTCGCGATTGGTTCAGCACCGTGGAAGCTACGGTACAAACTCCCCTCTGTGAATGTCCAGCTACCTATATCAACCCAGAAGCGCCTATGGTGGTTATACCCATTCTGCGGGCGGGATTAGCTCTGATGGAAGGTATCCAAAGCGTCGTGCCGTTAACGTCGGTGTATCACCTGGGAATGGTCCGCGACGAGGAAACCCTACAAGTGAGTTGCTATCTCAATAAACTTCCTGATGGTTTTGACCCTCAAACCCGGTTAATCGTTAGCGAACCGATGCTGGCTACGGGGGGAACGATTATGGCGACTATGGCTGAACTGACCAAGCGGGGTATTGATCCGGGGTTGATGCGAATTATCTCGGTGGTAGCAGCTCCCCAAGCCTTGCAGTCCCTTAGCCAAGAATATCCTAGCCTGCAAGTTTATACGGCTATTATTGATCAAGGTCTCGATGAACGAGGTTTTATTGTTCCTGGATTGGGAGATGCGGGCGATCGCACTTTTGGAACTTAAATTTTTGATGATGAGGTGAATCTAAAACTATGGCTAATCGAGAAGGCTTTACCAGCGGACTGGTATTAGGGGCTGCTTTAGGAGGTCTCGTTGGTGGTGTATTGGGGGTTGTCCTCTCTTCGCGACTATCTGGGGATAACTCCGACAGCACTAATTCCCTAGGAGAAAATCAGCGCAACCGCAATAAAGGCGATCGCTTGACCCCCGAAAATGTGGAAACAGCCCGTTTGAACTTAGAAGACAAAATTTCTCAACTCAATCAGGCGATCGATGATGTACGCCATCAACTTGGGGGAGTTAATGGGACTATCTCTGCTGAGATTCACGAATCACCATCAGCCGAAGATATCTAGCATCAACTACCGCCCAAAGTATGATATAATTAGCTGCTACAGTTTACATTTTCATAAACCCCAGTTAAAAGTCAATCATACTAATCACTCAGGGAGACGGTCGAACCAGCCCAGATTTTAGCTAGTTGACTATTCCCAGACCCTTGAGGTCACACCATAAGCCATTTCCCAGTTATTCGGAGATATCCCATGAGTTCACCATTGTTTCTACTTGCCAATACAGTTGCACAATTCCTGAACATTTACATGGTTCTAATTTTTATTAGAATCCTGCTTAGTTGGTTCCCCAATGTGAATTTATACGATGGTCCTTTATCCATTATTACCCAACTAACTGACCCTTATCTTAATATTTTCCGTTCCTTTATTCCCCCCTTGGGTGGCATTGACTTTTCCCCCATCATTGCCATTTTCCTGCTTCAGTTTGTGGCTCAAATTGTGCCGAGTTTACTTTACAGCCTAGCCTAAAGTTTCACACATCTGTAATCTGGGTGCATTTGTAGTGTTGTGGTTAACCAATTAACTACAAATGCCCAGGGTTGTCTGTCATCAATATCAATCATTGAACCCAGGGTCATATCTGCTCAAATTATGGGTTTATTGTGGTTACGAACTCAGCATAATTCCCAAGAATGCCACCACCCCTAAAATCGCCAGAATCACAGCCACGGTCAGGGCTTGAGATATTCTAGGAGTGTATAAATAGTCATCTCTACAGATGCGTTTAAGTTCTTGGCGGTGGTCAATAGAAGCTGTAATTAGTGCTAAAGTTCCCAAGGCGATAAACGAAAGACCGAGGAAGCGAGAGAGACGCAGAGGATTAAGGTAAGTGTCTCCTGTTTCTTCGTAAATAACCGTCACAATTTGGTCAATACCAAAGCCAAAGCCTATCAGTGATAAACAGGTACGAATCCACGCCATTAAAGTCCTTTCAGAAGCAGCGCGGTTGCGTTCTTTCGCCAACTCATTATTCAGATTTTTGGGCTGTGGGTTAGGGTCAATTGAGGTCATACTTCTGAGAAAATCAAGGTAGATAATATCCGGTTAATTATGTTAACCGCTAGTGTTTAACCAGGGTAATGGCTCAGGAGAGATTTAGCCAGTCATCAGCCCTATTTTTAAAACATTTAATCATGGGGGTCTACCAGTTGCGAAGTCTGACTAATTTATGTTAAAATGAATGGATTTTTTCGCCGTGGGTCAGGCTGGTTACGACTAAAAAACCTTGAGATGGTTCCCTGATCTCAGGGGAAAGTGCTATAGTTAAATCTAAGCCTGAGTCAATATATGTAATCAGTTGAGTATTTTAGCTGATTAAGTTTATAGACGATCGCAATTTAACCGAGTTTCCCTGTGTGAAAATCGGAATACAGAAGCCGATATTTGACGAGGTTAATGCCAATATAACACGGTGATTTTAACATAACACAATCTGATTGTTCTCAATATAGATGCTAATATAGGAGCCTCGCCGATGACCATGACCCATGACCCCCGCCAAGACATCCATCACTTACAAGGATTAACTCCCCCAGAGGTAGAAACAAGTCGCCAAACTCACGGTAGTAATGTCATGACTCCCCCCCCAAGGGAACCAGCTTGGCGGCAATTTTTGGGAAAGTTTGATGATCCGGTGATTCGGATTTTGATTATTGCGGCGGCGATCGCCATTAGTTTAGGAATAGTTAATGGCAATTATGTAGAGGGAATTGGTATTATTGTGGCGATCGCTTTAGCTACTACCCTAGCCTTCCTCAACGAGTATAAAGCCAATCAAGAATTTGATATTCTCAACCGGATGAATGATGAAGTCCCCATCAAAGTCATCCGAGATCATAGTTTTACCACCATTCCCAAAAAAGATATAGTAGTCGGTGATCTGGTCATCATCGAATTAGGGGACGAAATCCCCGCCGATGGTCAATTAATTGAAGCCGTTTCGCTGCGGGTAAATGAAGCCAGCTTAACCGGAGAATCGGAAGCCGTCAAAAAGTTAGCATCATCAGAATTAGTAGCCAGTGCGGAACTTCCCGATAGCGCCTATCCTCGTGATCGCCTATTACGAGGAACAGTAGTTACAGACGGTCATGGAACCTTTCAAGTAACCGCTGTTGGCGATCGCACAGAAATCGGTCAAACCGCGAAATTAGTGTGCGAAATCACCAATATAGACACCCCCCTAAAACAGCAATTAGATCGCCTCAGTCGCTTAATTGGAGTCCTAGGGTTAGCCATTGCCGTTTTAATTGATATAGCCTTAGTAGTGCGGGGTATCGTCACCGGAAACCTTAACCTGAGCCTAGGACAGTGGTATATAGTCGCCCTAGCTGTTAGCAGTTTAATCATTATCCTAGTTAGGGTATGGTTACCCATTGTTTATGATGGCTTAGAAATCTCAGGTTCTCAGGCGACCGTGCCAGAATGGTTAGAAGATGATCACGCCATAGGCTGGGTGAAATCAAGTTTAATAGGTTTGTTAATTTTTGGAGTGGGAATTGCGATCGGTTATGGAGGCAATTTTATTCCCCGAAATCTTAGTGATTGGATTCCCGCATCAGCCGCCACTGAGTTTGTCACCTACTTTATGATTGCGGTGGCGGTGATTGTCGTCGCTGTCCCCGAAGGTCTGGCGCTAAGTGTCACCCTCAGCCTCGCCTATAGCATGAGGAAAATGACCAAACAAAATAACCTGGTGCGAAGGATGCACGCCTGCGAAACCATTGGGGCGGCTACGGTTATTTGTTCTGATAAAACCGGAACTTTAACCATGAATAAAATGCAGGTACAAGAGATAAATTTTCCCAGTTTCAGCAACAATATTCCCAGTGATTTATTAACCGAAGCCATAGCCGCCAACAGTACCGCGAACTTAGAACAACATGAGAACCAAAAATCTAAGGCGATCGGGAATCCCACGGAGGCGGCGCTGTTGTTATGGTTAGAACAAAATCAGATTGATTATCTCTCCGAACGCAATAGGTTTGAGATTAAACAACAACTAGCTTTTACCCCCGATCGCAAATATATGGCGACCCTAGGAAGATCCCCTATCGATAACCAGGAGATCATGCACATTAAAGGAGCCCCCGATATTGTCCTAGGTCATTGCTATTCGTATTTGTCAGAAAATGGGGTAATTTCCCTCACCAAAGAAACCAGAAGATTGATTTCTCAGGAGTTAAAAAACTGTGATGCGGGGGGAATGCGAACCTTGGGATTTGCTTATATCCCTCAACCCCAACTCGAAGGGGATGATTTGAATGTAGAAGATCGCCAAGATGTGGTATGGTTAGGATTCGTGGCGATCGCCGATCCGGTACGTCCAGAAGTTCCCGAAGCCGTCCGCCAATGTCGCCAAGCCGGAATTGATATTAAAATGATTACCGGGGATAGTCTGCTAACCGCCGCCCAAATTGGTAGTCAAATTGGGATTATCGATGAAAACGACACCAGCGAGGCTTATATTACCGGAAGCCAACTCAGAGACATGGATGATGAACTCGCCAGCAAAACCCTGAAAAAAGTGCGGGTAATAGGTCGCGCTCGTCCTCAAGATAAACAGCGCATCGTCCAGCTATTACAGGCTCAAGGAGAGGTAGTAGCCGTTACCGGAGACGGAACCAATGATGCGGCGGCTCTGAATCAAGCCCAAGTCGGTTTAGCCATGGGTAGCGGCACTTTTGTCGCCAAAGAAGCCAGCGATATTATCCTGTTAGATGACTCTTTTCGCAGTGTCAAACAGGCAGTTTTATGGGGGCGATCGCTCTATCAAAACATCCAGAAATTCATCTTGTTTCAACTCACAATTAATGTCGTCGCCTGCATTATTGCCTTGTTAGGACCTTTTATCGGCATTAACCTACCCTTTACCGTAATTCAGCTTTTGTGGGTTAATCTGATTATG